>CANRCM010000065.1 GCA_947629085.1 uncultured Clostridia bacterium | reverse complement strand
TTGAGGCTCTGCTTATAACATAGCCTTTTAGGCGTTATAAGTAAAATACCCCCGGCTAAGCCGGGGGATTTTTATTAAATAAAAATAAAAAGCATAAGATTTATAAAAATACTTGTGCTTTTTTAATTTTATTTATATAATGTGTTTGTATAAAAAAAGGAGGATAAAATGTCGTTTATAAATGAAATAAAACAAAGAGCCAAAAAAGATATAAAAACAATAGTACTTCCAGAAGCAGAAGATATTAGAACTTTAAAAGCAACAGCGAAAGTATTAGAGGAAGGATATGCTAAGATAATATTAATAGGAAATAAAAATATAATTAAAAAGAAAGCTGAAGATAATAAAATACATATTGAAGGAGCAATTATAGTTGACCCAAATAATTTTGAAAAATATGAAGAATATGTAAATATGTTATATGAATTAAGAAAACATAAAGGTATGACAATAGAACAAGCAAAGCTATTAGTTAAAGACCCAGTATACTTGGGAATGCTGATGGTAAAAGATGAAAAAAGTATTGCTGATGGTTTAGTATCTGGAGCCATTCATTCAACATCTGATACATTAAGACCTGCACTTCAAATATTAAAAACGGCACCAAATACTAAATTGGTTTCTGCTTTTTTTGTCATGGTAGTACCTAATTGTGAATATGGCGAAAAAGGAACATTTATATTTGGTGATAGCGGGTTAAATGAAAATCCAGATAGTGAAGCTTTATCAGAAATTGCTATATCATCAAGTAAAAGCTTTGAACAATTAGTGGGAAAGAAAGCAAAAGTAGCAATGCTTTCATATTCTACATATGGAAGTGCAAAATCAGAATTAACTACTAAAGTTATAGATGCAACTAATAAAGTTAAAGAAAAAATGCCTAATTTATTAGTAGATGGAGAATTACAATTAGATGCAGCAATAATACCAGAAATAGCAAAAGCAAAAGCTCCTAATAGCAAGATTGCAGGAAATGCTAATGTTTTAATATTTCCAGATTTAAATGCTGGAAATATTGGATATAAATTAGTACAAAGATTAGCAAAAGCAGAAGCTTATGGCCCACTTTGTCAAGGAATTGCAAAGCCCGTTAATGATTTGTCAAGGGGATGCAGTAGTGAAGATATTGCTGGAGTTGTTGCAATAACAGCAGTTCAAGCACAAAATAATTAGAAAGGATTATTTAATATGAAAATTCTAGTATTAAATTCAGGAAGTTCATCGTTAAAATATCAAGTTATTGATATGGAAACAGAAGAAATGCTAGTAAAAGGATATTTTGAAAGAATTGGCCAACCAAACTCATTTTTAACTCATAAGGTACATGGTGTAAAACATAAATTTGAACACCAAGCAAAAGACCATGAACAAGCAATTGCATTTGTGTTAAATAGATTAGTTAATGATCATTATGGAGTAATTAAAGACTTAAGTGAGCTTGGAGGAATTGGCCATAGAGTTGTTCATGGAGGAGAAAAGTTTTCTAAATCTGTTATTGTTGATGATAAAGTAATAAAAGAAATAAGAAAATGTAATGAACTTGCTCCGTTACATAATCCAGCTGCTATACTTGGAATGGAAGCTTGTAGAAAAATAGTTCCAGATATAAAAATGGTTGCAGTTTTTGATACTGCTTTTCATCAAACTTTACCAAAAGAAAGATATATTTATCCTATACCATATGAATATTATAAAAAATATGGAATAAGGAAATATGGATTTCATGGAACATCACATAATTATGTATCACAAAGAGTAGCTGAAATTTTAAAAAAAGATATAAAAGATTTAAAGATTATAAGTTGCCATTTGGGTCAAGGTGCTAGTATATGTGCTATACAAAATGGTAAATCTGTAGAAACAAGTATGGGATTAACTCCTCTTCGGAGGAATTATAATGGGATCTCGAAGTGGAGATTTAGATCCGTCTGTTATAACATATATTATGCAAAAAGAAAATAAAACACCTGATATAATTGAAGAAATATTAAACAAAGAATCTGGAGTATATGGAATTTCTGGTGTATCTGTTGATTTTAGAGATATAGAAGCAGAAGCGCAAGCAGGAGGATATCATGCACAATTATCTTTAGATATATTTCATGATACAGTAGCTGCATATATTACAAAATGTATGGTAGCTATGAATGGTGCAGATGTAATAATATTTACTGCAGGAGTAGGAGAAAAAGCACCTTTATCTAGAGAAGAAATTTGTAAAAAACTTAATATTTTTGGAGTTAAATTAGATAAACAAAAAAATGAAGTAAGAGGAGAAGAAGCTTTAATATCAAAAGATGATTCAAAAATTAAAGTTTATGTAATACCAACAAATGAAGAATTAATGATTGCGCAAGAAACAATGAAAAAAATAATTTAAAAAAGAAAGGAAAGATAAAAAATGAAAGTTTTAGTATTAAATTGTGGTAGTTCATCACTAAAATATCAATTAATAAATATGGAGACAGAAGAAGTATTAGCTTCTGGTAAATATGAAAGAATAGGAGAAGAAGAAGCTTTTATTACGCATAAAGTACAAGGTAAAAAAATAGAAATAAAAAAAGCGGCTTATGATCACAAAGAAGCTATTGAGTTTACACTAGCTCAATTTACAAATCCAGAATATAAAGTAATTGACTCTCTAGATGAGATAGAAGCAATAGGTCATAGAACAGTTCATGGAGGAGAATTATTTAAAGAATCTGTTGTAATAGATGATAAAGTAATAGAAGGAATAAAAGAATGTTCAAAATTTGCCCCATTACATAATCCTGCAGCTATTTTAGGAATAGAAGCTTGTCAAAATGTAATGCCAGGTAAGCCTATGGTAGCAGTATTTGATACAACATTTCATCAAACTATGCCAAAAGAAAAATATGTATATCCAATTCCATATGAATATTATAAAAAATATGGTATAAGGAAGTATGGGGCACACGGAACTTCACATATGTATGTTTCAAAAAGATTAGCAGAGATTGAAAATAAAAATATAGAGGACTTAAAAATAGTAACTTGTCACTTAGGTCAAGGTTCAAGTATATGTGCAGTTAAAGGAGGAAAATCAATTGATACAAGTATGGGGCTAACACCTCTTGGTGGAATCCCAATGGTAACAAGAAGTGGAGATTTAGATCCGTCTGTTTTAACATATATTATGAAAAAAGAAAATTTATCAGCTGATGAAATGGAAGATATTTTAAATAAAAAATCAGGAGTTGCTGGAATATCAGGACTTGCTCCAGATTTTAGAGTAATAGAAAATGAATCAAATGAGGGAAATGAAAAAGCAATGATTGCTATGGAAACTTTCAAATATTCGGTTGCAAGTTATATCGCAAAATATGCTGCTGCAATGAATGGTATAGATTATATTGTATTTACTGGAGGAGTTGGAGAAAACCAAATCAATATTAGAAAAGGTATTTGTGAGAAACTTACATTTATGGGAGTTGAAATTGATATAGATGCTAACAATATGAGAGGAGAAGAAAAAATTATCTCAAAACCAGCATCTAAAGTAACAGTATATGTTATACCTACAAACGAAGAATTAATGATTGCAAAAGAGACAATGAGACTTGTAAAATAAAATTAAATAAATATTATAATAAAAACTACTTGCCAAATTCTAACTAATAGTATAAAATAAAAAAGTAAAAACAAAAGTAAAAACAAAAGTAAAAAGAAGGTATGAGAATGCAAAAAACAGCACAAGCTATAACTCTTGATGCTCTAGAGAGAGAGAGAGAGAGAGAGAGAGAGAGAGCTATAATTTAGTAAGAGGAATAAAAAATATAAATAAAGACAAGACTA
>CANRCM010000064.1 GCA_947629085.1 uncultured Clostridia bacterium | reverse complement strand
CTAAATATTGCATATATAATTATTAGTAATATTGCTAAAGTTCTTATAAACTTAAATTTATTTACTATCTTCATTTGTTACACTTCCTTTCAAACCACATAACATTTTTTAATGTTTGATTTTTCATTTCTTTTTATATGAAAAGGCTTTTTACTTTTTCTTGTTAGAGTATTGGATTCTAAATATTCTTCTACCCATTCTTTGCGGTATAAATATCCATTGCCTTTTCCTCTTACATGTCTTAGTCCGATTAGGTATCCATGTATGAGTTATCATGTATGGTGTTACATTGTTTTGCTCTCCTCCATACATTTCTGCTATTTCTTTTGTTGTATAGAGCATATTATCGCCTCCTTTACTGTTTGTTTTTACGGTTTTTCCGTAATGTCAGAGCATAAAAATTTAATCTTATCATAAGAAGTATTAAAATGTTTTTCTATTCTTTTTATTGTTGGTACATCTGGGAATGTTATACCTTTTTCATAATTAGCCCATGTATCTACACTTACTTGTATAGCTTTAGCTGTTTGCTCTTGAGTTTCGCCTTTATTTACTCTATATGCTTTTAATGTTAACTGCATTATATTCTCCTCCTTTCTTTTACGGTTTCCCCGTTGTCTTATCGAATTATATATTACGGTTTAGTCGTTGTCAATAGTTTTTCCGTAATTTTTTCAAAAAAATATTGACTTTTTTACGGAAAAATCGTATAATACTTGCAGGAGGTAGAGATGAGCGATTTAGGAAATAAAGAAATTTTTTCAAAAAATTTAAGATATTATATGGATATAAATCAAAAAACACGAAATGATATATGTGAAGATTTAAATCTAAAATATACTACTCTAACAGACTGGTATAATGGAAATATTTATCCTCGTATAGATAAAATTGAATTGTTGGCAAATTACTTCAATATAAAGAAATCAGATTTGATTGAAAATAAGGATAATTACTACATAAATACTAAACAAGCCTTTCCTCTTTTAGGTATGGTAAAAGCAGGATACAATTATTTAGCAAATGAGAATATAATAGGATATGTCAGTATAGATAAAAAAATACCAGATCCTGAAAATTTTTTCGCACTAAAAATAAAAGGCGATAGTATGCAACCAATTTTATATGAAGATGATATTGTTATTGTACATAAGCAGTCAGATGTTGAAACTGGTCAGATAGCTATTGTTTTAATAGATAACGAAGAAGCTACTATAAAAAAAATAATTAAACATGATGACTATATAGAGCTAATTGCTTATAACTCTTACTATCCAGCTAGGAAATTAAATAACGAGGTCAACTTTAAGATAATAGGAAAAGTTACAGAAGCTAGAATAAAGAAAATATTTGAATAGGAGAATTACTATGAAGTTTGGATTTAGGAAACCTAGTATAAAAAAGAGCTTAAAGGCTAGAACAACAGGTAGAGCAAAAAAAGCTGTAAAAAAGGCTACAAATCCTCTATACGGTAAAAAGGGAATGGGATTTTTAACACATACAAGAAAGTCTATATACAATAAAGCTTATAATAAAACTAGTTTTGGGATAGATAGTATTACTAATAAAGCAAAACAAAAGAATGGCCAGAATATGAAAATTGGAAATGATACTTACTCTGTTAATGTTAGGGTTATTAATAATTCTACCGAGGACGACAATAAGCTTATATATAACAAAAATGCAGATGCATTACAAGAAGTCTTTGATAAATGCAGTTATTATGGAGAAGAAAAGCATATCTTTAATAATCAAATAATAAATGATTATAAAAACTCTACTAATCCTAATGACAATCTAGCGGTAGCGATATCATATCTGGGAGAAGGTGCTATCAATAGAAAAGATGCAATAATATATTTTGAAAAATATTTAAATAATCCTACTGATCAGACTTACTTTAGTGATTGTTATATATATTCTTCTCTAGCTAATTTATATGAATGTGAGTATATGCTTGACAAATCTATTGCTTATTTACAAAAAGCTATTGTTGCTGATACTCAGTATTCTTATTTTTACTTTGTTAGAATTGGTAATGTATTGTTAAAAAAAGACGTAAATTTAGCCGTTGAATATTATGAAAAGTTAAAGAAAGAATCTATTTACAAACAATATAAAGAAAAATTTGACTCAGAATATAAAAAAATGATAGAAAAAAAAGAAAAAGGTTATGTTTATAAACCCAAAAATAAAAAATAGATAATGTATCCCTCGCCAAAGTTTTACATTATCTATCTCTCAAAAACACTTGTATAAGTATTTTATTGTTATTATTATATAACATTATAACTTCTTATACAAGTAGCAAATATTTGTTTAGGAGGTATTTTTATGTCTGAAATTACTATAGATGCAGAAGTATTAGAGCAACTAATAAAAAAAGCTTCTACTAAAGAAATAAAGAAAAGACGAGAAGGCTCTTATGAACTATTAAAAAATGGAAAAGCAAGATTATATTATATGCTAGATAAAGTTTCATATAGAGATACTGTTGAAGCTACTGATGATGAAGAAGCAGAAAGAAAGTTAGCTTTATTTGTTGATAGTGTAAAAAAAGGTCAATTTATAAATACTAACTATACTTTTGCTGAATTTGCTCAAATATGGTTAGATGAAAAGGTAAGACCTAATTCTAGTGATAGATGTGTTGAAAAGTATCTAGGAGCATTAAATAATAGAATATTGCCGTATATAGGAAATGTTAAATTAAAAAATTTAACTAAACAAAAATTAGAAAAGTATTTTAATACTATAAAAACAACAAAAACAAACTATTCAAAAAGAAAAGAAAATTATACAGTAAAACCAGATACTGTAAAAAAATGGAAAAGCATAATTCATGCCTGTTTAGAATATGCAGTAGACTGCGAATTACTAAATAGAAATCCTTGCGACAAAATAAAAATAACATATACAAATACAACTGATGAGAACACAATAAAACAGCTAGTAAAATCTAAAAGGGAAAGAGTAAATTATTATTCTAAAGATGAGTATAAAAAAGTTTGTAGTTTAGCAGAAAAAGAATTTATGGAATTTTACAATAATGACAGTATTAGCAATGAAAAGAAATTAAGAGAAGTTGGTAGAAGATTTATTGTCTTGTTAGATTTGAAAACGGGAATGAGAAGGTCAGAATTATTTGGCTTAGCTAGAAATGATGAATATTATGATCTAAATTTAGAAGAAGCTACTTTTGATGTAAATAAAAGTAGACATTATATGAAAGGTAAAGGAAAATTTACTAAATATCCTAAGAACTATGCATCTATAAGAAAGAAATCATTGCCAAAATCAATTTTAAGCTACTTAAAATTATATTACAAGCTACTTGATGACTTAGAATATAAAAACATGTATATCTTCGATTATTTAAGTATAGATGGTATTTGCAGTTGGTTTGATAATTGGCAGACAAAGAATAATATAAAAAATATAAGATTTCATGATATTAGGCATACCCATGCAACGATTTTATTATATGAAGGTGTAGATGTAAAAACTATCTCAGAAAGATTAGGACATTCAGATATTCAAACAACATTAAATATCTATGCTGATGTACTAAAAGAACTAGATGTTCTTGCTACAGATAAAATTGATAATCTATAAAATTCGGGTAATCCTTTTATAAGATTGCCCATTTTTCAATACTTTTTCGGGAAATTTTCGGGAAATCTACCCCAAAAAACGCCACTTTTTAGCACTTTTTAGCACCTTTTTCAAGCAATATAAAAATCGCCATATCCCTTATATATCAAGGATTACAGCGATTTTTTGTTTTCTAAATGGCTCCTCTTGTTGGACTCGAACCAACGACCTATCGGTTACTGCACTACACTAATTTTCACTAGCATTATATCAAATATAATTTGTAGTCTGGACTTTCTCTTTACCATATCTTTATAAGACTTAGGTAGGTGGTGTAAAGTCTCTACACATAGCTTTCGCCTTGCTCGGTATTGTCTTC
>CANRCM010000063.1 GCA_947629085.1 uncultured Clostridia bacterium | reverse complement strand
TTTTTATCTCGTTCTACCCACAAAAAGGCTGCGGGGCTGCCGCTACTTGCGTTTTTTACGCTCGTGCGACAGCCCCAAATCCAGCTTAGGTGGAATTTTGCCGTGATCCGAAGACCCGTTATTACCTGTGTTGGATTTTCCGACATAGGTGATATTTTCAGTAATTACAGGCATTTTAGGGCCTTCGTTTTTTGTTTCTGCCCGAGCGCCGTCCGCTTTTGAAACGTCGGTCTCCTCGATGTTCTTTTCAGATGGACTGCAGTCGTAGGGACCGCCGCCGTCGGTCGGATCGCCGGAGAACTGCGGTGTCTCGTATATGATATACTCCGTGTCGCGTAACCGGCCGTGGCTATCGCGTTTGCGCGAGCGTACAAGATAGCCCGCTTTTTCAAGCTCCCTTATCGCCGACCGCAGGCTGTCTCGTCCGTCGCTGCAGGTGGCCGCAAGCCCCCTCTCGGTGTAGTCCCAGTCTTCGGGGAGGGACAGCATAAATGAAAGCAGCCCCTTTGCTTTTAGTGACAGACGAGTGTCCCTAAAATGGACGTTTGACATGACCGTGTAGTCTCTCGTCTTTTGTACGCGAAACGTCGACATACTTCTTCCTTTCCTTTCTTCACATCACTTGATCGAGGATGTTCTTTATTTCGTTGAACTTTATCTTTAATGTTGCCGAAAGATTTCCCGGCAGACTGGGATCATTGGATATGCATTGCTCGGCACGATTCATAAGTTCTGCGGCATCTTCTCGTGAGCTATATTTTCTGATTTGTATAGTAGCTCCGTCAAATTCGATCTCGACGGGAACGCCCTCATCCAGTTGAAGCGCGCGTCTGATCTGAACGGGAATTACGATCCGTCCGAGCGCATCTATCTTTCTTATTGTGCCATTCATGCTTACGTGCCCTTTCTTACTTTTCTCGTTTCCTTTCGATACTTGGCTTGTGCGGAACAACATTTCCTCAGCCATATGATCCTTGACACTCTGAAAAGAAAGTTAAAGCGCCTCAGAGCTGCGGCTTGCCGCGCCGTAAAACATTTTCGTCGTACCGAGCCTGTCCGAGTTTCGCGGAGTATCCTTTCCAATCTCCTATACAGTAACCATCCTTAAGGCCGCGGGACAGCTCTCTGTATACCGTGGAAAAATTGCAGCCTATTCTTTTGGCGATCCTCCTTGCGCTCATACCGGTTCCTCTCAGTCTCTCTATCTCACGTCTGTCATCAAACGTAAGCCGATGTTGCTCACTCATTTAGCCCCCTCCTTATGTGCCTCCCGATGCTCGGACTCTTTCCGTCGTTTTTCGCACCAAGCCTCAAATTCCTCGACGCTCTGAGGATCCTCGAAAGCTTTTCTCACAATTTTTAACAGTGGAGCGGCAAGCTGCTCGCGCTGACGTTTCGGCACGTTTTCGGCCTTTACACATGGTCCTTTCATTTTTACCTCTTTCTGCTCTTCGCGGTTCGTCCGCCTTTTTTGCATCTCTATGTTATAACCTTTCTCTATGTTATAACCTTTCTTTGATCCACTTTTCGAGCAGCTTGGTGTAGACGTAGCATCGGACGCCGCCGGCGCAGTCGATGACGTCGCCGAACGGGAACACGCCCTGCTGTACGCCGCGCCGCACTGTGTCGGGACTGATGCGCATTCCCATCGCGCGCAGTTTCTCCGCGGCTCTTTCCGCACTTATTATGTCGATTGTAACATCGGTAAGATCCGCATCTTTGATTGGTTCCATTGTGGCATCTTCGTTTCTCATTTTTACCTCTTTCTGCTTGCGGCTTTCTCCGCAGCTTTTCTTGCGATTCTTTTATCTGACATAATCTCCCATATAAATACAACTTTTCATGCTGTCTGTTCGGTACAGTTGGTTGTGTTTTTCTTATCCTGCATACCGCGAGCGAGCATCATCCCGATAATAACGGCTTTGATCTGTGCCTTTTCGTCGTCGTTTAGTTCTTTCAATAACTCCGAAACTTCAATAACTTCGAGTTCTTTTTGCATTGCTGCGAGCTGTTTTCCCGCTGTCGCTGTGTACTCGTTAGCGCTCGGTGTGCCGTGTATTTTGTTCATCTTTGTCTTTTCCTTTCGGGTTGTCTTAAATCAATTAATTTCATGTCCTTGATCAATATTATGCTTGAGTAATTCAAGCTTGTCAACCTTTTTTTGAAGAATCTTGACTTATTCAAGTTTGTGCGTTATAATAACGTCAATGAATGGAGGTTAAATGCCTATGAATGAACGCGTAAGGCAAATTCGGAAAGCTCTGCGATTAAGTCAAAAGGATTTCGCCGCAAAAATCGGTCTTACAGACAGCGCGATTTCCAAAATTGAATCCGGGCGAAGCACATTGACCGATCAAACAAATGCTGCTATTTGCCGAGAATTTAATGTCAATTCAGAATGGCTCGCGACCGGGAACGGTGAAATGTTTGCCAAACTTCCGCAGACTATTCTTGATGAAATCTGTTTACAATATGATCTTGACGACTTCGAACGGGGATTGATAACGGAGTATTTGAAACTTTCTCCGCGCGACAGACAAGCCTTAAAGGATTATATCCGAAACGTCGTCAATCATGTCGACGACACCGACGATATCCAAGCGCGAATCGACAAAGAAGTGGAAGCGTACCGCCGCGAGCTTGAATTGCAAGCAAGACAGGCGGGAAAATCCTCGCATCGCGACGATACTTCCACCGAAAGCGGCGAGAAGATGGCATGACGGAGGTATAAAAAAAGCACCCATACAGGCACTTAAGTAGCTGATTAAGTTGAGAGGGAACATGAACTGTCGAAAATGCAAAGCCGACATCCCGAATGACAGTAGATACTGCATGTACTGCGGTGCGAATCAGTCGTCGGGCAGAACACGGCGGTCGTCAAAGCGCCCAAACGGCACCGGGACCGTATATAAGAGGAGCGATATGAAACACACACCGTGGGTCGCTGCAAAAAATAAAGTCGTTATTGGCTATTACGACACAAAAGCCGCCGCATATGAAGCGCTCGAACACCTTGCCGGAAAGGATATTTCCGAGCGATACAATATGACGTTCGCCGATGTCTAGGATGCGTGGCGCGCCGAAGTGTTTGGCGAGCTTACACCGGCGGCGCAAAAGTCGCATGAAAACAGCTATAACGTCTTCGCTGCGTTGCATGATAAGAAGTTCCGCTCGCTACGGACAAGCGATTTTCAGGCAGTTATCGACGAGAACCGCTCGAAACCGGCGGCTGTAAAGAAATACCGGCAGCTCGCAAATCATTTGTCGGTGTGGGCAATGCGCGAAGAGATCGTATCAACGAACTTCGCGCAGTTCGTAAGACTGCCGAGCGAAGAGAAAAAAGAAAAGATAATTTTCACTGACGACGAGATAGCGCGCATTGAGAGTGACGATAGCGAGACCGCACGCATCGTGTGTATGCTGCTTTCAACCGGAATGCGCATCGGCGAACTGTTTTCGCTGCGGCTCGCGGACTATCACGGCGAATACGTCATCGGTGGCTCGAAGACGGAGGCGGGTAAAAACAGGGTCATACCGATCCGTCCGGAAGGACAGCGACATTTCGCTTATTTCGCATATCAGTCTGCAGGCATGCCGCGTCTACTTGATTCCTACATTGGCAACAAGGATCCGCACAATTTTCGTGCCCGCGATTATAATGAATTGCTGAAACGACTTGGGATCGACCAGGCAAAAACTCCGCATACGACGCGACATACATACGCGTCTCGGGCAGTCAAAGAAGGTATGCCGCCCGAAATGCTCCAAAAAATACTCGGTCACGCCGACTTCTCGACAACGGCGAATATATACACTCATATTGACGCCGAGACGCTTGTCACGGCCGTGTATAAATCTTGCGGTTACTACGAGGTTACCACGTAATTGAAATGGCGACAAAAACAAAAGCCCTTGAAAATGCAGCATTTTCAAGGGCTTTTTGCGAGCTGCTAATCAGAATCGAACTGATGACCTCATCCTTACCAAGGATGTGCTCTACCGACTGAGCCATAGCAGCATCG
>CANRCM010000062.1 GCA_947629085.1 uncultured Clostridia bacterium | reverse complement strand
TTTGTCATGCTTAAAATTATAAAAAAATAAATTTAAAAAATTTATAAAAAAGTATTGACTTTTGTTAGCAAGTTTTTGTGCAAATACCAAGTGATATTTGCAATTCCATGTACTGTGTGCCAAACTATTATTGTTTACTTATAGCTAGAAGCTTTTGGAGATTCCTGTAAAACAGGTTACTCTCATTATATAACAAAAAGGACTATATAAATACATTAATAAGTAAAAGTGTATTTATATAGTCTTTTATATACGTAATAAAAAATATTATAAATTTTTTATGAAATACCAAATATATATTTTTATAAAATATAAAGCGCATTTTGTAAAACAAAATACTAAAAGGAAAAAATATAATGATAAAATTTTCTCATAAAAGAGGTGAGAAAATTGTTAGATAAAATCTGTACCTTTTTGACAAAGAAAATTAGAGAAGAAATGCCTGATATAGATGATGATAGGGCAGAAGTAATATATTTTGGATTACAAAATATATTTGGAGAAATACCTAAAACTTTTGTTATGTTATTATTTGCTTATATTTTAGGAATATTTGAATGGGCCTTATTTACATTTATAGCTCTATTTATATATAAAGGAGCATCAGGAGGAGTACATTTAAAAACACATATAGGTTGCATAGTTTTTACGTGTATTTTTTATTGTATTATACCATTTATTTCAAAATATATGGTTATGTCACAAGTAGTAAAATATATTGTGGTAGCAAGTGTATGGATATTTGGAATAATAATGATAAAGTTATATGCACCGGCAGATACTGAAAGTGTACCAATATTAAGTGAAAAAATAAGAAGAAAAAAGAAAATAGTTTCATATATATCTCTTACAATTGCATTAATAGTAGCTCTAATTGTTCCTAACAATACAATGTCTAATATTTTAATATTAGCACACCTTTTTCAAACTATAACAATAACCAAATTGATATATAAGATTACAAATAATAGATATGGATATGAAGTATATGGAAATGCTTCACCAGAATTAGTTTAATAATAATAATATATACCGGTAATATTTTATTAAAATAATTTACTAAGGAGGAGATTGTTATGTTAAAATTTTTAGCAAAAACAGCAGAAAAATACGCAAAAGCAACAAATACAGCTTGCTTGACATGGTGGTTGTTTCACCAGCCTAAAATGCCAGCTAGTATGATTAAAAAAGACTAATAAAATATCATTGGTAAAAATAGTTCGAATTATATATTTTTACCAATGTATAACTTAAAAGTTATATAAATACAATCCTAAAAAGAAAGTAGCCAAGGCTACTTTCTTTTATTAATAATAAATTTCTAATTGTTGAGAAAAGAATCTATCATTTTTTGAAGTATGTAAATTAACATTATTGTTTTTCTTTATTATTTTACGTACTTCCCATAAACCTAATCCAGTATGGGATTCTTTACCTGAAACACCTTTTTCAAATATTTTTTCTGTATCAATATTTTTATCATTATAAGTATTTTCAATGATAATTAATTCTCTAGTATTTTTATTATCATTTCTAAAAGTTAAATTTATTATTTTTTCTTCACATTCAGAACTTGCTTCAATTGCATTATCAAGCAATATACCTAATATTCTAGCAAATTCGTATATCTTCATATGCAAATCACCTAAATCTAATAAAAAGGTTATATTAACTTTAATGTTTTTAGAATCAGCCTCTTGATATTTTTTGGCCAAAAGATTATATATTCCATCATTATTTACTATTTCAGGATTTAAAATATACAAGGTATTAACCCTTTGACAATCATCTTCTAATTGTAAATAATATTTTTTTAATCCCTCCATATCTTCTGTTCTTATATATCCACCAATAGTTGTAACAATATTATCAAAATCATGCTTAAATCCTCTAACATTATCGTGTAAAATACGCAAAGTATTATTATAAGCTTCGGCACTTTCTAATTTTCTTGTAGTTAAAGTTAGTTTTAGAACTCTTGTTAAACTAAATAAACTTATACCAAAATAAGTAAATAAAGAAATGAAACTTAAAAAATTTAAAAATATAGGCAGTTTACCTAAATAATAAAATATCATAAGTGTTTGAATAATTAAAGTTATTATTCCTAGGATTAAATTTACTGTTATTATATATTTATTCTTTTTATCGAGTTCATCTAAAGAGAGAATATGAACATTTCTTATTTTTATTATAAGTACTATAATTACTGCAATAGAATCCATGATAGCAAGATATCCAAATCTATAACTTGGAATGACAAGTAACTGATCAGAAGTTATATTTAACATGAATAAATATGGATTAAGTATTAGAAATCCAATCAAACCAAAAGTAATAGAAGAAAACAATGTAGCTAACATACTTTTTAATATTGATAATTTAAAAATATAAAAAATTAACAGTACATTAACAAAATAATTTATAAATACATTGAATGGATTAGGGATTATATACATATTTAAAATGCTAGCAGATGTTAGCATTAATACAAACAAAAACTTTTGATTATTTTTAGCATTAGTCTTAAATAATGCTAAAAACAAAGACATACTTAAAAAATTTTCAAAAAATCCCATAAATATGACCAGAATATTTGTTAAATTCTCATTTGGTGTACTTATAGCTAGCCAAATGTTATTCAAAATTTCCATAATCTTTTAAAACCTCCATTAAATCACTCTTGTATTTGGGACCAATATCACATGAAGAACCATCCTTAAAAGTTATAACACCAGACACTGGCTCTACATCTTTTATTTGATGAATATTAGCAATACAAGATTTATGACATCTATGATAATTTTTAGGTAGTTTATCCTGAAATTTATTAAAAGAACTATATGTATCATAATCACGAGAAGCGGTATGAAAAACAAGTTTCATACCATCTCTTTTAATATATTGGATTTCTGATTCATCAATAATTGTATTTTTATTATCTATTTTTATATATTTTTTCGGTAAACCATTTATATCTTCAAACAATCTTTTTATAGTTTCTTCCAGGCGTTCATAAGTAATAGGTTTAGCTAAATAATCAAAAGTTTTATATTTATAAGCAAGCATCGCGTATTCAAGATGACCAGTTGTAAAAATAATATATATATCTTTATTTATTTTTCTTATTTCTTCTGCCAAATCCAAACCATTTTTATTTGATTTTAAATTAATATCTAGCATTATAACATCTATTTTATTTTCACGTATATAATCTAATATAGCTTCTGTATCATCGGTTTTAAAACATACAGAAGCTTCAAAGTTATTTTTTATAAAAATAATTTCAAGCATTTTTTCTAATTTATCTAATATATTTAAATTATCATCACATATTGCAAAATTTAACATTTTTTTCTCCCCTTAATTTCATAATAAAAGCAATAATTTTAGCAAAATTACCTTAATTTTCCAATAATAACAACAATATAATTCAAAAAATAAATATTGTCAATAGTAATTTACAAAATTATCCAAAAATTGAAATAAATTATCGTAGCATTAAGTATTAGAGAAAATATTAATATTATTATAAAAATACTTATATGATTTAAAAAAAACTATTGAATATTTTAGTAATTAAATTTATAATATAGTAGTAAAATGAGAATAAATCAAAAAAAAATAGGAGTGATTTAATGACAAAACAAGGCATAAACAAGAAAATTCCAAAAAAAGAAACTTTTTTACAAGGTGTTATAACCCTTATATTTTCACAAGTTTTGATAAAACTATTGGGTTTGATTTATACATTATATTTAACAAATAGAGAAGGTTTTGGAGATAAGGGGAATGGAATAGTAGCAGCAGGATATCAGATTTATGCTATGTTACTAACTATTTCTTCAATAGGGGTGCCAAATGCAATATCAAAATTAGTAGCAGAAAGAATTGCTTTGCGGAGATCATAAAGGCGCTCACAGAATATTTAAAATAGCTTTTGCAACATTTAGTGTAATAGGATTAACAGGAAGTTTAATGTTGATTTTTGGAGCAAATTTAATTGCTAATTATTGGTTACAGATTCCGGAAGCAGAAATGACATTAGTTGCATTATCGCCAGCAATATTTTTTGTTGCAATATCATCTGTAATGAGAGGTTACTTTAATGGAAGACAAAATATTAAAGCTACAGCAAGGTCTCAGACCATAGAGCAAATATTTAAAACAGCACTCACTATTATATTAGTAGAAATTATTGCTATTATTTCAAATGTATCTACAGAATGGATGGCAGGAGGGGCAACATTAGCAACTACATTAGCTACAATGTCAGGTTTTGGATATCTATACTTATTTTATAAAGTAAGAAGTAAAGAAATTGCAGCAGAAATACAATCTACAGTTAATTATAAATATGAAAGAGTACGAACTATAATAAAGAAAATTTTATTAGTTTCAATACCAATAGCTTTAACAGCAATAATGTCTTCTCTTAATAAAAATATTGATTCATTTACAGTTGTAAGAAGCTTAAAAAACTTTATGTTAGAAGATGAGGCTGTCAGTCAATATGGAATATTAGGTGGAAAAGTAGATATGCTAACAAGTTTACCACTTTCAATAAATGTGGCTTTTGCTACTGCATTAGTTCCTGCAATATCTGCTGCTAAAGCTAGAAAGGATAAAAAAACAATAACGGAAAAAACATCCTTTTCATTATTGATATCAATGCTAATAGGACTTCCATGTACAATAGGAATGTGTATATTTGCAGGACCGATACTGAATTTATTATTTCCAAGACAAAGTGAAGGGGCAATAATATTACAAATAAGTTCTTTAACTATTCTTTTTACTATCTTAGATCAAACCATAAATGGTGCACTCCAGGGATATGGTAAGCTAAGAATACCAGCAATTTCTTTAGGAATACGGAGTAATAGTAAAACTTATATTAAATTTAATATTAGTTCCTATCCCAGAAATAGGAGTAAAAGG
>CANRCM010000061.1 GCA_947629085.1 uncultured Clostridia bacterium | reverse complement strand
CGACAGGCTGAAGCAGTCTGTCCTTGTCGGCTATTACGGCGACAGCGAGGGCAATATCATCGACCGCGCCGAGGTCGGGCAGCTCCCTATCCCGAAGGTCACCCTCACGAACGCGGAGGAGCTCCGGCTCGATATAGAGATGCCGTTCACGGGCACGGAAATTGACCCGACAAAGACGACGCTTGAGGTGAAGATCACCGGCGCAGGCGGCGCAGAAACGCTGCTGAAAGCAAAGTTCGGTGATGGCGACCCGGCACATAAGACCGCGATCGTCCTTGATACGCTGAAAGAGGGATATAATTCATCAATACCGACCGACGGCTCGACTCCGCTGACGGGAACCGAAAAATTCGGCGGGCAGTTTAAAAATTTGGGAACCGGCATCACGCCCGGCGAAGATATCACGCTTACGGTAACCGTTTCGTATGCGCCCGCCGCAGGCGGGAAGGATTTCACCGATCAGACGGTCTCCGTGAAGGGCAACAGCCTCTTTGCGTTTGTAAATGAGAAAGACGGCGCCAAAACCGCGAATATCGCATACGGCCGCCATCTGCAGAATCTTAACAACGACGTGACGGGCATAACCGCCGCCGTGCAGGTCAGGGAGATCGACTTTGCGAAGACTGTTGGCGTAAAAGATATCGAAAGCTGGAAGACAACATACGGAGAAAAATCTTTTGTTCCGATAGAAAGCGGCGAGCTTTTGTCCTATGACGGAAATAAGCTCCCGATAAGGAACATGACTGTGTCTGTGAATGACAACAGTCCCGCCGGTCTGTTCGGTGATGTAAAGGGTGGTCCTGATCCCGTTGAACTCACCGATATCGTCCTTGTTGACTGCACGGCAACAGCGGCGAACGGCAACGTCGGCACGCTCGCGGGTACGGTCGAAAACGTGACGGTCACCGGCTGCGAGGTCTATCTTGAAAATAAAAAGGCGGAAGGCGTAAGCCCCGTCATAATGCTTGAAGGCAGGACCGTCGGCGGACTTATAGGTCAGGCGAACGGGGACTGCACAATAACGTCAAGTTTCGCTTCGACGAACGAGCGCGGAGCCAACGTCGGCGGTCTTATCGGAGCCGGCAAAGCCGAAATAACGTGCTGCTATGCCGCGGGATATCTCACGGGTACCGGAGCAGTCGGCGGCCTTGTCGGCAGTGCGGGCGCTGGGGCAAAAGTCACCGATTCATATGCCGCCGGCATAATCGCGGGCGGAGCTGCCGTAAACGGCTTGTCGGGCGGTAATGTGACAAACAGCTATTCCGCCGTCAGATACGGAAACAAAGTCACCACAGTCACGCTCGGTGCGGACGTATATTACATCAAGCAGTCCGGCATTACATATAATGGGGGAAAACCTTGCACGGCTGATGATCTGAAAACCGAATTTACAGGCAATACGGCGTGGTATGCAAAGGAAAACCCTGCATATGCCGTGTTCCCGTATAATCAGACGGACGATACGGCTGCCCTTATGCCGAAATATCCTTATCCGATGCTGAATAACGGCGAGATGCCCGTCCTGCACTACGGGGACTGGCTCGTCGCAGACGAAAAGATAAGCGGATATTTCGCATATTACGAAGAATACGAGGACCGAACATACGGATTCCACACGAACTATAGCCCGCTGACCGGGGATGAAGTGCAGGTCAGTGACCTCAAGGATAAAGTTGCCGTTAAGGACGGCTACGCGTTCGTCAGCAATGAGGAATTGACAGGCCTTATCGCTGCGGTGGGAGGATATCCATATTATTACTTGACGCAGGTCAAGAGCGGTGACAAATATATCTACGAGCTTCCGTATGAGGCGATAGAAAATGTTGCCCCTATAAACGGATATTATAGCGTGATCATCGGCGGGAACACGTATTGGTTCAATCCGCATTTCGCATGCGAGGCGTGGGAGACACAACAGCCAACACTTAGTGCGGTCATTAAAGTCCGCACGGCGCGTCAGCTTGCGAATGTATATACATATACGAGCAACGTTACAATCGGCGGGGCTGCGAAAACGTGGAAATATGAGCAGCAGCTCGATATAGATTTCGACAAATATAACGGCTGGGAAACGGAATTCACTACCGGCAGTTCGAATAACAGAATGTCCGGCGCTGTTCTCGACGGCGGCAGTTATGACGGGGGCGGACATTTCATAAAGAACCTTTACCTGAACGGCGGCCTGTTCTCGTCAGTCACGGGCGGCACGCTCGAAAATATCCGCCTTGTCAATGTCAGTGTAACCGGAACAGATACTGTCGGCGGTCTTGTTGATAAACTCGACGGCGGCACTGTGACGGATTGCGGCATATATGCCGAGGACTCCGTAAAGTACGGTACATTTACCGTTAAATCGGCCGATGACAACAAATCGGGCGCGGGCGGGCTCATAGGCACAGCAAGCAGCGGCTCGACAATAAGCAAATCGTTTGCCGCTGTCAAGGTCTCCGGAGCAAAAGCGGGCGGCTTTGCCTGCGAGCTCAACGGTGTGACGGTGGAGGATTGTTATTCCGGCGGCCATACCGTCAACGGGATCTATGACAAAGATGATCCGAACGTCAGAGGTACGAGTACAGGCAATAACTGCAAGATCGGTGGCTTTGCGGCTACAGCAACAAAAACATCTTTCGTCGGCACATGCTATTCGACATGCTCCGTCAGGGATATGGGCAAAAGCAGTAATGATAAGGCGTGGTCTCTGTTTGCGGGCGATGAAAATAATAATTCTGTAAGCAATGATGTCTATGCGCTCGGCAAGGCGTACAATAATGACGGAGATGAAGTAACCGCCACAGGCGATATCATCGGCGTAAAGACAGGCGCATCCGTTCCGAAGGCGATGACGCCCGTAAAAGCCGTGCCGTATGATACGACGCTCGGGAATGTGTATCCTTATGCAAACGGAATCGGGGAGCATCACGGCGACTGGC
>CANRCM010000060.1 GCA_947629085.1 uncultured Clostridia bacterium | reverse complement strand
TGCTAAACCTTATTTTAGTACCAAATCCAGCATTTGGAGCAAGTGGAGCTGCATGGGCATCAGTAGCATGCCATGCAGTAGCATTTACAATTGCAATTACTTCACTTATAAAAAATATAAAACTAGACTTAACATTCTCAAAATTTGTTATAAGACCAATTTTGGCTACAGCAATTATGGGAATATGTTCATATTTTGCATATTCTAATCTTTTAGGAATAATAAATAATAAATCGGCTACAATAATAGCAATATTTGTAGCAGTAATTATTTATTCTTTATCAATTATAGTGTTAAAAATCTTTAATAAGGATGAAATATTGAAATTGCCACAGGGAGATAAAATTTATAAAGTTCTAAAAAAATTAAAAATATATTAAAAAAATATAAAAAAAAGAAGGAATTTATCTATTTTTGGCGAAATAAAATAATTAGAAGTACATTTATTGTTTAGTTCAGACAATAAAGTACATAAACATTATATCTTATAGGAGGTAATTTAAATGAACAAAGCTGAATTAATCGCAGCAATAGCTGCAAAAACAGGAGACACAAAAAAAGCAGCTGAAAGCTCAGTAAACGCTTTCGTAGAAGTTGTAACAGATGCATTAACAAAAGGAGAAAAAGTTCAATTAGTTGGATTTGGATCTTTTGAAGTAAGAAAAAGAGCAGCTAGAAAAGGTAGAAACCCACAAACTAAAGAAGAAATCAAAATACCTGCATCAAAAGCTCCAGTTTTCAAAGCTGGTAAAGCATTAAAAGATTTAGTAAACAAAAAATAAGAGTTTTGTATAAATGTATAAATATATGAATTCATGGAAAGAGACTAGAAATAGTCTCTTTTTATAGTATATATTAATATGATAATATAAATTATAAAAGTTAAAAATAAAAAAGATAGATATTAAAATAAAAAATTAAAAGTATAATAAAGAAAAATTATAGGCAATTAATCCCTTTTATTTTTTACTAATCACTTTTTACGTAAAGAAAACATAATATATAGCAAATAAAAGTGAAAGGTGGGGAAACCATGTCAGAGTACATAATAAAAGGGGGAAAGAAAATAGAAGGAGAAGTAGAAATATCAGGATCTAAGAATGCAGCATTACCAATAATTGCGGCTACAATATTAAATGGGGGAAAAAGTACATTATATAATGTACCAAATATCCACGATACCCAAATGATGTTTGAAATTTTAAAAAAGTTAGGAGGAAAAATAACAAAAAAGTCTAATAAAGTAATTATAGATACTAGTAAAATAGATAAATATGAGATACCTGAAGAGTTAATGAGACAAATGCGTTCTTCTGTTATTTTTGCAGGAGGATTAATAGGAAAACATAGAAAAGCTATTTTTTCTTATCCTGGGGATTGCGATATTTGATTGATACATCGGACAAGTTTAAGATAAATGAGTGGATACAAGAATTTAAGTAGTAAATTTATAAAGCTTTAAGAGCTATTTCTTAGGGCTTTATTTTTTTAACAAAATATAGTAAAATATTTGCAAGTGATAGGAAAATGGATTGAAAATACTATTAAAAGATGAGAGTAAAAAAGAAATAATAAAGTGATTTAATGTATATAAAGAATAGGAGGAGATGTTTTTGTTAGGGGATTTAGATAAAAGTATAGTAATAAATAAAATGTTATGTTATAATAATTTTTGATATAGTTAATTTATGAAGGAGAGAGAAAATATGAATATAGAACCATTCGAGACAGTAGAACATATATATGATACCGATTTAGTTAAAGAAGCATTATATTATATTGAACAAGGATACTATGATCGAGGACAAGAATCTAAAGAAGTGATTTCAAGAATATCAAATACTGCTAGTCAAGTATTAGCAACATTGAAAAAACAGCCTATCACAATAGATACCGAAGTAAATAAAACGGAAGATGTAGCAAGAGAATATTTTGGTGAGGATTTTATAGCACAATTTGAAGAAATTAGAAAAAAATTAGCAGAACAAAATGCTACTTTATATATACATGGAACTGATATTGAAATAGCTAATATGACGATGCAGACAGGTTTTGAAGCTAAAAATCCATCTATCACATCTACTGCAATTTGCCAAACAGGTTACGAAGAAAAAACAGAATATGATAAATTTTCTACAATGTTAAATTGGCCTCATAGAGATTACAAAGGTTTAGTTTTAATTGCTATACCAAATGAATGTTTAAGCGTTCAAGGAAAAGCAAAGCCAATTTGGGAACACATACCGACAACAGATGGAGAAGTTAAAACTTCATTTACAAGAGAATATGTAATTAAACCTGAATATATAGTTGGAATTATAGATGTTGTAAAAAAACAAATAATAGAGAATCCTGCTTATACAAATGAGCATTCTTATGATGGTTTGGTATTAGATGATTTAGTTTCAGGTATTAATATGCAAAAAGAAACAAAATCTAATATTACAGATAGAAATGATAGTGTACTAGATAGTAATGAAGATGCAGCACAGTTTTATAACACAAGCATTGATGATTCAAGTGATATATCACCAGAATCAGAGGTTGATGCATTAGTAGAAGTTTATAATTGGATATTAACTGCAGAAGAAAGCGGATGTCCAATAGTAGAAGCTAAAGGACATAAATTACCTATGTTACAATATATGGATGGCACACAAAATCTTAAAGAATTATCAGAACTTACAAACAGATTAATGCAACTTGTTCCTAGTCTAAAAACAATGGAGACAGACGATAAAGAAATTGATGACTTTATAAGTGATGTTAAAATGTCAGGTATAAGTAAGATTACTGACAGAATAAAAAGATATCAAAAAAATATAGAACAACATCAAGACATTGATTGGGGAGAAGCAGAAATGTCTGATGGAGTAGAAGTAGATGATTGGGACTAAAGATAAGGAGGAAATATGAATAGTACAAATATGGATATTCAAGCCTTTTCAGAGGTAAAATGTATATTAGATTTTTTACCAATAATTTATACAGAAAAATTACCCAAAAAACTTTTAAATATAATTGATAATTTATATGATGAAAAATTTAAAATTAACATAAGTCCTAATATAGAATTAAAAAATCAAATTTTTACAGAAGATACTAAAAATATAATTGCTGTGCTCAAATATAATTATTGGTGTAAAGATGATAAAGAAAAAGAAAATTTAGCAAGAATGTTTAAGGAAAATGAAGCTAAATATCAAGAAAATTTAAGAGAAAAATATAATCCAGATAATATTTTTAAAAATCGCAATCAAGAAAATAAAAGAGAAGAAAATATTATTCAAAATGAAATTGCTTTAGTAGAGTATAAAGAGTCAATCTTTAAAAGATTTATAAATAAATTAAAAAATATATTTCATATAAATTAATATATAAATGCCATATAATTCATACTCATTATATGGCATTTTTTCTACTTCCAATACAAATTACTTAATTTATATAATTCTGTTTTAAAATCTTCTAATTGTTCATCTATATAAGTATCTCTTAATTCTCTAGCTTTCTTAGACCATTCTTTAAATTGTTTTTCTTTAAAAACTTTTGTATGATTATAATGTAATCCATGCATTCTTTTATATTCTCTAGTATATTCTTTTAAAATCAGACTATTTTTAA
>CANRCM010000059.1 GCA_947629085.1 uncultured Clostridia bacterium | reverse complement strand
AATTCACTTGAATATTTTGACATAAAAAGAACCCTCCTTGTTAAACTTTTTTGTCTAACAATTTGGGTTCACTTCATATAAGTGTGGTATCTTTTATGTAGAAAAACTAATATTATTTGCTTTACTAGAAATTGTAACCACAATTGACTTTTTATGTAAATTAGTATATAATAATAAGTGAGATATTTTTCTCATAAATTCCCGAATTGGGAATAGGATTTAGCGTACATTATTAACATGAAGGAGGATTCTTTAAGATGAAAAAATGTACAAAACGGATTATAGCTATTTTCATAGCTATAATATTGGTAGTAAGCGGTAGTTTATCTGCTGGGGCAGCAAGCGTAACAAACGGTGTTGTAAAAGGTTCTAATGTGGTCGATGAAGAACAAAGCTTTACTACTACTCTTAGTAGTGGTGAAGTTACTGCAGTAAAAATAGTTAATTCTATATTAACTATCAATGTGGATGCAGCTTCATATGTTTTTCAAATCGGAAACATAACTAAGACAACGGATGCTTGTGTTATTAATGAAAAAGATGGGCTGTTGCACATCTTAACATTAGGTGGTGTTTACTATGTATTTGATCTATATACAGGTGTGCAGATTATTGCGTATCGTAATAGTTCAAATGGTAAATACTGTAGCAGTAAAAATTCATATGCCTATATGGTATATGGGAAATCACTAATTAATAATTCTTATTTTTATGAAATACTTACAAGTAATTCACTGATTCGGGAATTATTAATGACGAGATTTGAATTTGACAGTATTGTTAATGGAGGAGATCCTTCTATTGACAAAGTAGATCCATCTCAGGCTACAGATATACCAACAGAAGCTCCAACGCAAGAGCCAACAGACTTTTCTACACAGGGACCAACAGAAGTTCCGACGCAGAAGCCAACAGACGCTTCTACACAGAAACCAACAGAAATTCCAACGCAGAAGCCAACAGATGCTTCTACACAGGGACCAACAGAAGTTCCGACGCAGAAGCCAACAGACTTTTCTACACAGGAACCAACAGAAGTTCCGACGCAGAAGCCAACAGACGCTTCTACGCAGAAACCAACAGAAATTCCAACGCAGAAGCCAACAGACTTTTCTACACAGGAACCAACAGAAGTTCCGACGTATAAGCCAACAGATGCTTCTACACAGGAAACAACACAAGTTCCAACACAGGAGTCAACAAGTAATTCATCCTCATGCACGAATAATATGTGTGCATCGGCACCAAAATTGACATTGAACAAGGCAAAACTTACAGTTTACATTGGCGGAAAAAGTAAGAAGATTACTCTAAAAAATGCTAATGGTTCAGTTTCTTGGGTCAGAAGCAATAAAAATGCAAGTTTAACTCCTTATGGCACAAAAAATAAGTATTGTATGATAAAAGGTCTTAAGGTAGGTAAACTTACAGTCACAGCCAAATGTAAAGGTAAGACGTATAAACTACTTGTTATTGTCAAAAAAATTCATGCAAGAGTAATAACTTCTGGTAAACGTATTAAACTGTATACTAAGAAGAACAAACTACATGGATGGCTTGTTTTTAATCCGAAAACTGGAAAAATGAACTATAATGGTTTTAAGGTTAAAAATGTTAAGACATGTGGTTTTATCCAGGGCAGTTGGAATGTGATTTATATCACGAAAAGCGGTAAAGTCTATAAACTTCCAAAGAAAACTACATCAATAAAACACAAAAAACGTATAAAATGCAAAGAACAGGCAATAGCTTTAAACCGTAACACATACGGCTTTGTAAAATACGTGAAACTAAAATGCGGAGGCATTAAAAATGTTTCTGGCAAGTAAAGCTAAATCCTAAAAAGGAAGAAGGCCATGTAAATACATGACCTTCTTTCTTTTTTAGATTTAGACTTAAAATAGAAGAAAAAAATGTAATAAAGTTGTAATATATAGTAATTATGGAGAGTAAAAATAAAAAAAGTAAGCAATAAATTAAAAAAAATCAAAAAAGTGTTGACATACGGGGAAAAGCATTGTATAATAGATGAGCATGAATTTAGCGATGAAACTGAATGTGGCTACATTCTACAATTCCGTAAGAATGGAGGGAACTTCAGTGGAGTATGTTATGGCAAAGACCAGGCGGTAAGTTTAATTAAAAATGCACTTATCCCAGAATTATCATGCTTATTTTGGGTTTTTATATAGGTATTTTTCAAAACACCAGAGTGCGTTTTAACTTGCCACGGTAATTTTGATAGCTGATTACAGTTATCACAAGCAAAAAAATTTAAAAGGAGGGAAAATTACAATGGCAAAAACAGTAGCAACAAGTGAAAAAATAAGAATAAGACTTAAAGCATATGATCATGTAGTTTTAGATCAGTCTGCTGAAAAAATAGTAGATACTGCTAAAAAAACAGGGGCAAAGGTTTCAGGTCCTATTCCATTACCAACACAAAAAGAAATCGTAACAATTTTACGTTCTCCACACAAATATAAAGATTCAAGAGAGCAATTTGAAATGAGAACACATAAAAGAGTTATAGACATTCTTTATCCAACACAAAAAACAGTTGATAGTTTAATGAAATTAGAATTACCAGCAGGTGTTGATATAGAAATTAAATTATAATTAATAGAAACTAACCTTATAATATAAGGAAAACTAACCAAGCTGATAAAGCAAAGTAAAAAGCTAATATAAATATCAGCCAATAGATAGTAGGAGGAAAGGAAAATGAAAAAAGGAATTATCGGTAAAAAAATCGGTATGACACAAATATTTGATGAAAAAGGAAATGTAATTCCAGTTACAGTTATTGAAACAGCAGGAAATATTGTTGCTCAAGTAAAAACTGTTGAAACAGATGGATACAATGCAATTCAATTAGGATATGGAGATATAAAAGATAAACATATCAATAAACCAAGAGCAGGACATTTTGCTAAAGCAAAACTTACTAATAAAAAGCATTTAAGAGAATTTAGATTAGAATCAGTAGAAAATTATAAAGTTGGAGATGAAGTAAAAGCTGATATCTTTACTGTAGGAGAAAAAATAGATGTTCAAGGTATATCTAAAGGAAAAGGATTCCAAGGTGTTATAAAGAGACATGGGCAACATAGAGGACCAATGGGACATGGATCAATGTATCATAGAAGACCTGGTTCAATGGGATCTACTTCAACACCAGGTAGAGTATTTAAAGGTAAAAAATTGCCAGGACATATGGGAACCAATACAGTTACAATACAAAATCTAGATGTTGTAAAAGTTGATATGGATAAAAATGTAATATTAGTAAAAGGTAGTGTTCCAGGACCTAAAGGAGCTATTTTAAAAGTAAAATCATCAGTAAAGGTAAGTAAATAGAAGGAAGGAGGAAATTAGATCATGCCAAAAGTAGACGTATATGATATTAAAGGTAAAAAAGTTAGTGATATAGAATTAGCTGAAAACGTATTTGGAATTGAGCCAAATGAAAATATAGTACATGCAGTATTAGTTAATTACTTAGCTAATCAAAGACAAGGTACGCAAAGTACAAAAACAAGATCAGAAGTTCGTGGTGGTGGTAGAAAACCATGGAGACAAAAAGGAACAGGTAGAGCAAGACAAGGTTCAATAAGAGCACCACAATGGATAAAAGGTGGTATAGCTTTAGGACCAAAACCTCGTTCTTACAAATATACAGTTAATAAAAAAGAGAAACGTTTAGCAATAAGATCAGTATTAAGTTCTAAAGTATTAGAAAAAGAGTTAACAGTAGTTGATAAATTAGAATTGAAAGAAATAAAAACAAAATCAATGGTAAAAGTTTTAACAGCATTAAAAACAGAAGGAAAGACATTAATCATTGTTCCAGAAAACAATACAAATGTTGTAATGTCAGCAAAAAATATTAAAGGAGTGAAAACAATTTCAGCTAACAACATTAATGTATTTGATTTATTAAAATATACAAATCTAATTTTACCAGTTGATACTGTTAAAAAATTAGAGGAGGTGTACGCATAAATGAAACCAGAAGAAATTATAATTGCACCAGTTGTTACAGAAAAGAGTAATGACAAATTACAAGAAGGTAAATATACTTTCAAAGTAAATAAAAAAGCAACAAAAGTTGAAATAGCAAAAGCTGTTGAAAAACTTTTTGAAGTAAAAGTATTAAAAGTAAATACTATGAATGTAAATGGAAAGAAAAAAAGAGTAGGATATCACGTAGGTAAAACTTCTGATTGGAAGAAAGCTATAGTTACAATAGATACAAATCCAGGAGAAGAAGTATATCTTACTAAAGGCGGAAAAGAAGCAAAAACTTCTAAGAAATATAAAGATTCAATTGACGAATTTATGGGAGCATAGAAAAAATTATATAACAAGAATATAAAGATGAATATTTATGATATGAAAATCTTTAAATATCTGGAAAATACCAGGAAAATAAAGAATATCTGTGAATGGAACAGGAAAAAATCCATTAAATAATGAAAAGGAGAGAAAAAAGATGGCAATGAAACATTTTAAACCATATACCCCATCAAGAAGAAATATGACAGTTTCAGATTTTGAAGAGATAACAAAGAAAACTCCTGAAAAATCATTACTTGCAAAAAAGAGAAAAAATGCAGGTAGAAACTCATATGGTAGAATTACAGTAAGACATCAAGGTGGTGGAAACAGACAAAAATATAGATTAGTAGATTTTAAAAGAAATAAAGATAATGTAGAAGCTACAGTAATAGGTATCGAATATGATCCAAATAGAAGTGCAAATATTGCACTAATTCAATATAAAGATGGAGAAAAAGCATATATATTAGCTCCACAAGGGTTAAAAGATGGAGATAAAGTAATATCAGGAGAATCAGTTGATATTAAAGTTGGTAACTGTATGCCAATAAATTCAATTCCAGTAGGTACTTTAATTCATAATATAGAATTAAATCCTAAACAAGGAGGAAAATTAGTAAAGGCTGCAGGACAAAGTGCACAATTAATGGCTAAAGAAGGAAAATATGCTCACGTAAGACTTCCATCAGGAGAAATGAGGTTAGTATTATCAAAATGTAGAGCTACAATAGGAGTTATAGGGAATAGCGATCATGAAAATGTAAAAATAGGTAAAGCTGGTAGAAAAAGACATATGGGAATTAGACCAACAGTAAGAGGATCTGTTATGAACCCTGTAGATCAC
>CANRCM010000058.1 GCA_947629085.1 uncultured Clostridia bacterium | reverse complement strand
TCACAAATAGGTAATATTTCTGAGTTAAGCCAAACTTTAAATAATATAAAACAAGAACTACAAAATACATCTTCCAATGATGAAATAAATTTTAGCAAATTAATAGATGAGTTAGAAAATACATATAAATTAGGAAATAACTTTATAGATAATACTTCTGATATAAATTCACAAGATTTAATAAATATTTTGAAAGCAATAGAAACAATAGGACAAAAATATAAACCACTAATAGAAATTAGTGAGGAAACAATAGAAGTTGATATTGGAGATATAGGAGCTCAAATAGCTAGTATGACTGATAGTTTAAATACAAACAATGACTTAGATGTTCAAGGGCTAACAGAATTAAAAGATAAAGCCTTAAGCTATTATGCTTCATTAGGAAATAAAAATGACTATACTAAAAAATATAATTTAATATCTGTTCAAAACTTAAAAGATTATGTAGAAAAAATATTAAATAAAAAAATAGATGAATAATTCAAATGGAACAGTTAACAAATAAAAATGTAATAGCAACATTGCCTACAACAGAAGATATGAATATAACAAGTGATGGTGGAAATACGCATACATTTGAAAGTAATGATAGTTTTACATTTACATATACGCGTAGAGGAAGGGAATTTGTAGCGATAGCTACAGTAAACAATATTGATAAAGATGAACCAATAATTACAGGAGTAGAAAATGGGCAAAGATATGTAAATAAAGTTATTAGAATAGTGGTAGAAGATGCAAATTTGGATAAAGTTGAAGTATATAAAAATTCAAGTAAAGAAGGCGAATATGAACAAACTTCTGAAATACCAGAAATAACTTCAGAAGGTCAATATAGAATAGTAGCAACAGACAAAGCAACAAATAGTAAAACAGTTGAATTTACTCTTATAAACCAAATAGAAAGATTTAATAATAAATTAAATGAATTATTACAAGAATATAGTAATTTTGAAAATACATATCAAACACAAATAGGTAATATTTCTGAGTTAAGCCAAACTTTAAATAATATAAAACAAGAATTACAAACTACATCTTCTAATAATGAAATTCAATTCGAAAAAGTAATTGAACAATTAGATAATACATATAAGTTAGGAAATAGTTTTATAGAAAATATAAGTGAGACTGAAGAACTAATAAATATCTTAAAAGCAATTGAAATAATAGGACAAAAATATAAGCCACTGATAGAAATCAGTGAGGAAACAATAGAAGTTGATATTGAAGATATAGAAACTCAAATAAATGATTTGCAACAACAACTAAATGATAATAATGACTTAAATGTACAAGTATTAGATGAATTAAAAAATATAATGTTAAATTATTATAATTCACTTGATAGTTCAAATGATTATATGAAAAAATATAACTTAGTATCAACACAAAATATTAAAGATTATATTGAAAAGATTTTATCTAAAATAATAGATAAATATCTAGAAGATAATCCTGTTGGAGCTATTACTTATTCTGTACCACAAGAACAGTTAACAAAAGAGGATGTAATAGCAACATTACCTACGAAAAGTGATATGAACATTACAAGTGAAGGTGGAAATACGCATACTTTTGAAACAAATGGTTCTTTTGAATTTGTGTATTTGCGTAGAGGTAGAGAATTTAGAGTAACTGCTACAGTAAATAATATTGATAAAGAATTACCTATAATTGAAGGAGTAGAAAATAATCAAAGATATACAAATGTAAGTGTTACACCAATTGTAAAAGATGAACATTTAAGTACAGTTAAGTTATATTTAAATGATTCAGAACAACCAGAAAACTTAGAAGTACAAAATAATCAGGCAAGTAAAACTATAAGTGCAGAAGGAAAATATAAAATAGTTGCAACTGATGCAGTTGATAATGAGGCCCAAGTAACATTTACCCTTATAGATAAAAGAGAAGATTATAATAGAGCTTTAAATAAAATATTAGCAAAATATAATGATTTTGAATCAACTTACACTTCTAAAATTAATGCTGTACCTAACGTAATTAATGAATTAACTGAAATAAAAAATTCATTACAAGCTACAGGATATGATAGCCAAAATACAGTATATGATGGTGGAATATTTGATGATGTAATAAAATTGTTAGAAAGAACTTATAATATAGGAAACAATTTAATTGATTATAGTGCTAGAATTAATCAAGAAGATATGGTTGATGCTTTAAAAGCATTAGAAGGAATTGGACAAGCATATAAAGAATTATTTGAAGTAAGTGAAGAATCTTTAAGGGTTGACATTGGAGATATAGAAACACAAATCAACAATATGAAAGATAAATTAGAAATGAATACAGACTTAGATATACAAGCATTGCAAGATTTAAAAGATTTATCATTAAAATATTATGATGAAATAAGTAATTCAAATAATTATATAAAACAATATAATCTTACATCAACTATAAGTATAAAAGATTATATAGAAAAAATATTAGGAAAGAAAGTTGATGATTATGTAAGAAATAATCCAATTGGAGATATTACTTATTCAGTAACTGCTGATAAAATAACAAACAAGGATGTAATAGCAACATTACCTATGAAAGACAATATGAAAATATTAAGTGAAGGCGGAAATACACATACATTTAAAACAAACGGAGATTTTACATTTGTATATAATCGTAGAGGAAATAAGTATGAAGTTAAAGCATGGGTAAATAATATAGATAAAGTTGCTCCAGTAATAAAAGGTATAGCTAATGGAAGAACATATACTGGTGCAGTAACTCCAAAAGCAAAAGATGAACATATTGATTTAAGTAATATTAAACTTTATTTCAATGGTGTTTTAGTAAATACCTACAAAGATGGTGATACAATATCTGATATAGGAGAATACAAATTAGTGGCAATAGATTTAGCTGGAAATAAAACAGAAGTAAATTTTGAAATAAAAGAACAGATAAAAAGTCCTGGTCCTGTTGACAACTTTACAACAAATGTATATGATATACAGGATGCGGATAACATAATAAAGAAAATAAATGCTAATACAAGATACGATAATTTTAGAAAAAATATACAAACAGGACTAGATTATGACATTAGAAGAAATGGAGATTTATTAGCAGAAGAAGATAGTATAGCTACAGGAGATGTTTTAACAATTAAAGGTACAAATAAAAAGTATACTTTAATAGTTACAGGAGATATAAATAGTGATGGAAAGGTTAATTCAGGAGATTTAGTAAGAATTAGAAGGTATTTATTAAATCTTAAACAATTAAGCAATATAGAAAAACTAGCGGCTGATGCTAATTTAGATGGTAAAGAAGTCGGAACAAGTGATATGGTTAGAATTAGAAAAATAATTTTAAATACTGTTTAAATATTACGGATATATGATAAAAAGTTTGAAAAAATAATTATAAAATTATTTTTTCAAACAAGTTTTTCTATTAAAGGTTATAGGAAAAGCCAAAGAAATAAAACCTAAATATATTATACAAGGAAAAAAATTAATTATGAAAAAAATATTAAAAAAATTTTTGAAAAAAGTACTCCCTAAAATTCCAATTTTGAATAATATTATATATAAAGAAAAGGATGAGAAAATATTAAACGTGTTAAAAGAAAAATACAACTATGTTATTAGTAAATATAATAATAAAGAAAATTATAGGGTTAAATCGAATAATAAAGTATGGGTAATGTGGTGGCAAGGTGAAAATGAAGCACCAGAAATTGTTAAAGATTGTATATCAAGATTAAAAGAATATTCTGAAAATGTTACTGTTATAACTAAGGATAATGTTTTTGATTTTATAGATATTGAAGATTATGTATTAGATAAATTAGATAAAAATATAATAACAAAAACACATCTTTCTGATATTATAAGAATGAAATTATTAGCTAAGTATGGAGGATATTGGGTAGATAGTACTATTTTTTTAACAGATAATATTTTAAAAGAAATAGAAGAAAAACAGTTTTATACACCTAAATTAGAAGAAAAGAGTAACATAAGATTTGTTTCAAGAGGTAGATGGTGTGGTTATTTTATAGGAGGAAACAATGTAAAACTTTATAAATTTGTAAGCGATTTCTTTTCTGAATATTGGAAAAATGAAAATAAGTTGATTGATTATCTTTTAATAGACTATATAATATACATTGCTTATCAAAATATAGAAGATATTAGATATATGATAGATAACAATGAAATTAATAATAAGAAAATATATATTTTAAATAAAATAAGGAATAAAAAATATAATGAAAAATTCGCTAAAAAACTACTTGATGTAAATTCAGTACATAAGTTGAATTATAAAAAGTATTTGGATACAGATAAAGAAAATACATATTATGCAAAAATTATAAAACGAAAAAAATAATATGAAGTAATAAATTTAAGAAAATTGAACAAAAAAATTAGAGGAAATTTAAAAAAATTTAAATATGATAATAAGGAGTTTGGGAATAAAATATGAAAATAAAAAGCGTAACATTTATCAACTCAATATCAAGCTTACTATTGCAGGTAGTAACAATTATAAGTGGTTTTATTATTCCTAGATTAATATTAAAAAATTTTGGATCAGAAGTAAATGGTTTAATATCATCATTAAATCAATTTTTGAGTTATATAACTATTTTAGAGGGAGGAGTTTCCTCTGTTATAATGGCGAACTTATATAAACCATTAAATGATAAAAATGAAGCAAAAGTAAGTTCTATTATAAAAACAACTCAAAGTTTTTTTAAGAAGATTGGAATAATTTTTATAGTATATACTATTTTATTAGCTATAATATACCCATTGTTATCTAAAAATAGTTTTAGTTATGCTTATATTGCTAGTTTAACATTAATTTTATCTTTAAATATGTTTATACAATATATGTTTTCATTAAGTTATAAAGTTTTACTTAATGCTGATAAAAAAGTATACATAGTTTCATTTGCTCAAATTTTAACCATTATATTAAATGTTATTTTATTTGCTGTGTTGATTAACTTTTTTCCAAATATACATGTTTTAAAATTTGTTACAGGTATTTTATATTTTATACAACCTTTAATATATAATTATTATGTAAAAAAATATTTTATATTAGATAGA
>CANRCM010000057.1 GCA_947629085.1 uncultured Clostridia bacterium | reverse complement strand
TAATCTTCTTTATGTTCATATATCTGTGCATAATTATATATATTTGATTTTCCGTTTATTGTAAGGTTAATATTTTTTAAGTCTTTCATCACATATATATCTGGTTGTTCTCTTTCATATAAACCTAAATTTATATGTTCAATTGTATCTCCACCTGCTTTCAATACCTCATTTGCCTTGTCATTTAAAGATATTCCCGCATTAGACGTATTAGCTTGAATAATATATTGTTCATCTACACCAGATATTGGATAATTTTGACCTTGATAACCATAATTATAATTTGATTTATCGCCATAAGTTAGTATACTTTGATGATCTTTTGTATCATAATTAAGTGGTAATGTATTATTATTTGTTGCAGTTGCAAGGTTGTTTGTTATAGTAGCAAATTTATTATTAAATTCTTGTCTTGAAGTTGTTCCTTCTTCTGCTTTACTACCTTTTTCTTCATAATATGAAGATTTTTTTATCTGTTCATCTAATGGAACTGATTGATAACACATTCCATTATATTCAAACTCAACATATGCTCCATCTAAGTCAGAAATTTTAATTTTAGGTTCATTTACATTTTCTTTGTAGTCTCCAAACTTATAAGCACCATTTTTATCTGTTTCTTTTGGACCTGCAAGAACTGTTCCGTCTTTCTTCTTTAGTGTTACTTTTATATGTTCTAATAATTTATCTGCATCGTCAGTATTATCAGTATTATATAAGTAATTCTTTGTTGATTGCTTAGTTGAAATAATGTCTTCCCATGCATATCCAGAAAGTTTAATATATTTTTTCTCATTTTTACATTGTAATGTTACCTCTTCAAGATCTTCACTAATTGTTACTTTAACAGATTTTCCAGTATCTTCTCTATTTCCAACCTTCCAGTGAATATAGTTTTCATCTAATTCATATCCAAAATATTTATCTGGAATAGAGACTTCTTCTACTGTATAGTCACCATATAAAATATCTTTAATATTTATCTTTCCTTCACTATCTGTTACAAATGTGGTTGCCTTTTCTTTATCCATATATTCTATTTTATTAACTGTTATTGATCCGTTCACCTCAGCTTTTTCGTTAACCTTTATATACTTGTTTCCGCTTTTTATCTTAAATTTGACGCCTTCTAGTGGTTTTGCAGAGTTTGCATCTGTTTTTATAATGTTTAAATTGCCTGTTTGTTTTTGATTTTCTATTACCTTACTGTAAATAGCTCCTTCCATTATTTTTTTCTCTTCGTTTTTATCTATGACTCCTAAATAAATTTTATCTTTATGTTTTACATATCCATAGTTAGGATTTACTATCTCTTCTGCATGATAATAATGTACACCATCTAAATTTTTTATAGTAATCTTTCCATCTTCGTCCGTAATAAATTTTGTAGCATTACCTTTATCTGTCCAATCATATTCATAATTGTTATAATCACTCAGATCAACTGGTTCATCAAGACTTTCAATAGGTGTCGCTGTGCATCCGTTATCTGTCATTTTTTCTATTTGTAAATATTTTCCTTCTGCATCTTTTCCCCTACGGATATAAAATTCTACGCCTTCCTGTGTTACTTTATCATCATTTGCATCAACCTTTGTAATGTCTAGCCAAACATTTATACTATTCCATGTAACACTATCTTTCAATTCAACATCTTTTTCGGTCGTATAGTCAAGACATTCATACTTGTTAACCGTTCGTATAGGCTGATCTCCTGGTTCTATAGGATTATATACTAATTTCCCCTTTTCCCTTTTAGTTTTTATTTTGGTTGCATCATTGCATTTTACAGTTATTTTAATTTTAGCTAATCCATTACAATTTGGTTCCTCTGGATCTATTTGATCTTTTTTACATTTTACGTAAAACGTTTTATTATTACCATCTAAATCTGAGAGATCTTCTTTTGTTCCACCTTCATCGCATATTGTTAAATCTTTTTTACCGCCTTGAGGTCCATAGCCTTCAACTTCATACGTCAAGTTATTGCTATTAGAGTTAACTTTTACAGCCAATGGCCCATAGATCAAGTAATTTTTCGTCTCTTTAACAATACTAATACCATTTTCATCGAATTCATCCTTCTTTGAAACACTTAGTTTTACAGTATTTTCAGTCTCTACTGAACCACAAGCTGTAGTATCTTCTGCCCTTACATATGTATAGGAACCGCTATAAGCACCCCAACCTGCATGTTGACAATGTGCCTCCACATTACTAATTGATTTGTTGTTAACTGTTATATTTCCTCTAAATTCTATACTACCAAATGGATTTCTATGATTGGAGTTTGGATCGAATTTAAAGTCCGCTGTTTCGCCAATCAACGATACAAATTCATCTTCAGCCCAAGTTATGTTATTAACATTTAATATTACCCCTGTTAATATTAGTCCAAAAATCATAAGTTTAGATATTTTATTTATGAATTTTATTTGGTCTAATTTTATGATTCCTTTTTTATTTAGAATAATTGCAGATATTATTAATATAATTAGCATTAATATAAATATAGTAATATAAACTACTGCACCTGTACTTACAGATATCATTATATCTGCTGTAGAGTAGTCATCTTCTCCTTTTATATTATTTCCAGGAGTAGAATCTTGATCTTGTATATTTAATGCATTTGATATACTTTCTATTTCTGCTATATTTGTAAATTGCCCTGTAGTATTTTCAGTCATTTGTTTTGTTAATATTAATGTTATTTCTACCTGTTCTCCTGCAGCAATTTTTCGATTTGTAAGACTTGTATTTATTAATTGTTTACCTTTTTGTACACTCCAATTTTGATTTAATTCTGAAGAGAAATTTAATCCGTCTGGTAAATAATCAACTACTTTGTTTACTACTGTATCCATTTCTCCTTCATTAGTTATTACTATTTTATATTCTATTGCAACAGTTGCTCCATTAATTTCTTTTGCTCGTAGTTCTACCTTTGCAAGTTTTTCATTATTATAGTTATATTCTTTTGATCCTTTACTTGTAACTACAGATGCTTTTGTTATATACTTATCTAGTTTTAAATCACATATTTGGTTTTTAGTTAGACCAATATCTATATTGGAAACTGAAGCATCTAAAGATATAATATCTGTTACTCCTACACTTTGTTTCTTTCCTTCTAATGTTATTTCTTGTTTATTAACATCAGAATTTAGGCTACTACTAACTCCTGTTTTTTGGTATTCAGTAATATTATAGTTTTGTGTATCGTATTTAAATGCTACAATATATCTACCTTTACTTAAGTCACTAATTTTATATGTTCCATCATTACCAGTATTGATTCCTTTAGATTCAATTTTAGAGCTTTCTACATTTATTAATAATGCTTCAACACCACTTAATTTTTGTTCACTTTCTTGTCTTTGTCCATCCTTATTTTCATCAACCCAAGCTATACCTGATATAGAATATTTTTCTCCTTGTTCATTTGGAGAATCTCCTTCATCTGGTGAATTTGGTTGATTTTCTTCATCACCTGGATTATCTTCATCGTTTGGATTGTCGCCTATCTCTTCATCTTCACTTCTATATGGAACTATTGTATGTGTAATTGTATTTGATATTTTTGTATTTATATTATCTCCTGTAACTGTTGCATTGTTTTCAATTTTTGTTTTTTCAAATACTTCTTCGGCTATTGTTTTAACATTTATATTTATTTCTTCTTGGTATGGTATATTAAGCGTTAATTCTACATTTGGAAGCTTATTTCCTTCTTTATCTTCTGCTTCTGTACCTATATCTGATGTTTTTGTCTTTTTTACCCAACCATTTTCTGTTTCTTCCCAATATTCATATTCCATACTAATTGGATCAACTTCTTCAGGTAAATAATCTGTTACATCTAATGGTATTATATCTACATCATCTTCATTTAAATTACTTTTTCCTGTATTTTTTATTTTTATATTATAATTTATTTCATCATCACAATTTACTTCTTCACCTTCATTTTCTGAAGTCATTGTTACAGAAACACTTCTAAATTCATATTCAAATCTATTTTCATTAGATCTATATGTTTTATTATTAACATCTACTGTTGCTGTCGCAACCATTGTAACTGGGCCTTCATCATGAGATTGTCTTATTTTACTATTATCTACAAAACCTTCATACCAATATTCTGTATTGGTTTTTATTGTATCTTCTATTTCATTGTTTGCGTTTGCTTCTAATTCTTTTGGAGTTATTTCTCTATCTGAACCACCCGCTTCTATTCTGGCTTCTATTTTAAATTCTTTTGGAAATGCCATCTTTATTGGCACATCTTTATCTTCTGCACTTTCTACTATTAAAGAATAGTTCCACCTATCTTCAGATCCATCTAGAAAACCTCCTAAGAAAATTTTTGCATCTGCTTTTTCTACTGTATTTTTTAGTTCATAACTATTAGCCTCAACATCTCCTACACATGTTTTTATGTTTGTTACAATCTCTTTATTTGTATCTTCTTCTAAATCATTTACTCTTATTTCATAGAAACCATTATAAGTTTCTCCTGCTTTTAATGTTTCTATTGATATTTCTTTTTCTCGTACAGTATCATCAAAATTATATTTATATTCTCCAGCATAATTATTATAATCTGCATTTAATTCTGCATATGTTGTTCCTTCCGGAATTGTAGCTAATACTTTTACATTATCCATCTGTTCATCTGAAGTATTAGATACTTGAATATTATATTTTATATATTCACCTTCATAAACAACATCTTCATCTTTTAAAGTCATATCGCCTTTCACTGGTACTACAGTTGTTTCCAAATTATCAATATTTGCTTGTATTTTTGCTTGTGTCATAATAGTTGAAATATTAGGAATTCCTGAATCATTATAATTTACAGCCTGTTCTTCTTTATAACTTTCTATTTGTATTTCTTTATCTTTGTTATTTACTTCTTCTTTATCTAAACTATATTGATTAGTATATATTAAATTAGCACTTGTGGTTACATTTTCAATATCTTTCTTTAAAATTATTGTAGCTGGTATTTGTATCTTTGTTGTTAATCCTAACTCATTATTATTATATTGAGTTTGATTTCCTATTAATTTTGCAACTATACTAAATGTACCATCTGTATTTGCTTGTACATAAGGTTCTACTAATTCTAGACCATTTGTATAAATAGATGTAGCATCTCCTAATATAACTTTTTCAACTTCAGCAGGCAAATTAATTGTAAAAGTTGGGTTTTTTAACATATTATCTTTAGCTGTATTAGAATTTATACAAATATCAAAAGTTATTTCATTTTGTTCTCTATTTGTCCAATTTGTATTATTAATATTAAAATCTACATTAGTTTGAGCATCATTTATATCAATTATATTATCTATTTGATTTTCAAATACTGCATTTCTTGTAGTTGTCTCTTCTTGTGTCGTTTCATTTATCTCTTTTTCTTCGTTTGTCCCTGTAATTTTTGCTGTTGTTTTTACTTTAGTATTTAAAGCACTTTTCATAGTACTTATTATTTCTTTAGTATTCTCAATTTGTAATGTTCCTTCATTATTAATATTACTTGTTACTATTAATAGTGAATTTATATCATTTTCATAATTTATTGTTATAGTTCCATCTTCTTCAAATTGTGTATTTTTATCTATCGTTCCTAATATATTTCTATTACTATCTAAGACTTCTAGTCTACCTTCTTCACCTAAAATCTTGAATATATTATCTTTTTTTATTTTTGTACTTTTATATACTAATTGATTGTTATTTCCTAAATCTGTTGTTATCTCTTGTCCTTTTTTATCTTGATATACATTTATAAATGTATTATTTTCTATTAATTCAATACTATTTTGTGCTTCTTTTTTACTTATTACTATATTTTGTCTTTCTCTATATTGTGTATTGTATTCTGTTCCATTGATTATATTAGATTTTATATATCCATTTGATATATTTTCTGTATTATATTCTATAGAAGTCAATTCTCCTATATTTTCTTTTACTTTATCTTTAAATTCTCCATTATAGCTTATTAATGTATTTTCTTCATCTAAAATTGCTATGCCTTCAGCTTTTACATTTAAATCTCTTTCTTCTAATTGATCTGTATAAGTATCATAATAAGAAATTACCATATATTCATCTTTTGCATTTTTATTTGGTTGTTCTGTATTAATCAATTGGTTATTTTCATCTTGATTATTTGCTCTTATAATTAGTGTCCCTGTTTCTTTGTTATATTCATAATCTTCTTCTATATTTTCTGTCCTTCCATTTGTTACTGCAGTACTCTTAGCAACAACTTTTACAGCATAAGGAAAATTACCCTGAATTTGACCAAATTCAAGTTTTATCTGACTTTGTTTTACTGGTATGTATTGTTGTTCTTGATATTCTAATGCTGCTTTTATATCATATTGTACAAGCGTTCCTTTATCTTGATCTGATATTTTAAAGTTTATATACTTCTGAAGCTTTGATTCCAACTTTATTTGTTGATTATCAGCACCAAAACTAGAACTTGATATAATTTTCATAAAACTAATTATCCCAAGAACTACAATTAATAAAACCGCAATATATGTAATTACTTTTTTAATATTGTATCTAGAATTAAGCTCTTCTTTTTCCATTTGCTCCTCCTTATATTGATACTTATCCTAATATTATAATACTAATTTTATTTTTTTAAATCAATATAAGTTTCTTCCAGTTTAACCAAATATTACATTTTTTGTCCGTTTCTCCTTTAGGGATAGTCATTCTAGTGTTTTTTACTCTTCTTTTTTTAAGTTTTATTTACAATTTTATTACAATTTTTTATTTGACAGTTAAAATTCTTTTAAATTGCTTATTTACGTAAGTTTTTTACTTTATGAATTAAGCTATAAAACTATCGAATAAATATGTTTAAAATAAATTTTATACATATATTTTTTGAACAATTTCTTAATATAGTTAAGTTTTTTCTGTAATATAGAACGATAAGTATTATTTTTCTAAAAATAAAGGAAACAGTAAAATTACTGTTTCCTCTTATTTATAAAATTATTATTATAATGCTCTTTTCTTAATTATAACAACTCCCGTTCCTAAAATTGCTAATGCTATTGCTCCTACCATTACTGGTATAATGAAGCTTAGATTATTACCTGTATTTGGAGTTACTAATGTCGTTTCTGCCATAGAGTCATCATTTTCATGTTTGTCTTTTCCTGGAATATAATTTCCTGGTGTAGTATCTAAAGGTGATCCTCCTGTTTTAGTTATCTCTATAGTCTCTGCTTCATTATCTAATG
>CANRCM010000056.1 GCA_947629085.1 uncultured Clostridia bacterium | reverse complement strand
AGCATAAGATATGACATCAGCCATTGTAACATCTTGAGATTTATTATCTAGGTCGACCATAACAACTTGTTGTCCTTGCCACTCTGCATTAGTTTTAGCACCAGATAAACTAACAGTATGTCCAGTTGTAATAAGATCCAGCAACTTTTTAATCTTATATTTAGATAGAGAAGCTTTTTCTAGTTTGTTTCTAATAGCACCTACTTCATAACCTGTTGGCTTACTAGAGAAAGAGACAGTATCGAATTTGGCATTAATTTCAAAATTGTAGATATCACCGACTTTTTCTGCGATTATATTACTTCTAAGGTCTTCTACAATTTTTGAAATATGCCCACCAGCTTCACAAGCGAAGCAATGATATTTCCCAGTTTTGGTGTTTATACCAAAACTTGGGTTAGCCTCTATATGAAAGGGACAAAGCATTTGCAAATTATTTTTTATAGGCTTAGGTTCTCCAAGTTGTAATACATTAGCAAGTTTCCTAATTCTACCTTCATAAACATTTTTAGATGATTGTTCGGAACTGTCAAAATTATTCTTTTTCATTGGCAATACCTCCTACTACTGGTGCATATATATTATTAGTAATAGTTACATTTGTTATTGTGCCATAATCATAGGAATTATAACTGTAAATTTCATTTTCAAGACTTCGTAAGTTGAATAACATTTCCTGTAAATTACGAGATATATCTCTCTTTAAATTTTCACTTCGTATTGCCTCACTAAAGCAATAACCTAATATAGCATAATCTTCATATTTACCACAAATACTATTACGAATATCGCACTCTGCTATTCTTACTTCGCAATTTAATACATCCTCTACCTCAATTGGCATAATATTACATTTATATTTTTCATTTGCATAGATAGTTTTTTTACTTTCCATTTTTTTTCTCTCCTTTACTTTAATATGAATATTTTCTTAGATATGCAGAAATCTGCTCTTTAGTAATTCTAACACTCCTGCCGAAATGAATACATTCTAGTTTACCAAGTCTGATTTCTTTACGAATAAAGCCTATTTTCATTTTCCACATTTCAGCCAATTCTTTTGGTGTGTAATAAGCATCTTTTAATTTCTCCATAGATTTCCAATATCCAACCGGTTTGATGTATTTATTGCTTTAAATATTACTTTATTAAATAATGGATATATAGAATAGTATTTATAAAAAATTAAGTTGGATTTCGCTTTTACCTCCTTCCTTTTTTATTAAGCACATACTAAATAAAAATTAAAAATTTGTAAAAACTCTTTACAAATTATAAATTATAGTATATACTATAATCATAATCGGCGTTAAAATAAAAATAACAACGAAACCGATTAAAAGGTATCATAAATTTTTTGTTTTGTCAAGATATTTTTTTAAAAAATTTAAAAATTTAGTAATAAAAATTACGAGGAGGTCAAAATGAATAAAAAGAAAAGAATAAAAGAGATGAAAAAAGACAAAGTGGAAGAAACTAGAGAAAATGAATATTTAGTAATGTTGGCAAATAGACTAACAGAATTAAGAAAAGAAAAAGGTTGGAGTTTACCACAATTAAGAGAAGAAACTGGAATATCAAGAGATAAACTAAATTATGCTGAATTAAATAAAACTGGAAGAAAACTTCAAATTGAAGAATTAGGCAAATTAGCAGAAACTTATAATGTTTCTACCGATTATTTACTGGGGTTAACTAATGGTAGAGAACCAACCATTAAACTTGTTTGTCCAAAAAATGCTGCTGACCCAAACAACACAATGACTGAGGACGAGAGTTTAGAACAACTAAATCAACAAACAACTATTAACAATACAATAACAAATTTAAAAGAAGAACCACTAGAAATATTCGATAAGTTAATGTTAAAATTTAAAGAAAATAATTTATTTAAAAATCTATTCGCCTACATATATATATCTTATATAGTAGAAAATGTACTAGAAACTACTTTATCAAGCATTAAGAAAAAAATCAAAGGAACACGAAGGCTTGAACAAAATGATAAAGATAAAATAAAACTTTTAATAAATTATTGCAAGTATTTTATATATCAAGACATTAAATTTTACGGATATAATTATATAAATATAATAGCAGAACGCAATAAAGAAAAGTTTGAACTTGCTATAAAAGAATGCAACAAAATATTAAAGTACAACGAAAACAAAAACATAAAAATTGAAATTAAATACATTGAAGATTTAAAACAACCATTTGTAATGATATTAGAACAAATGCTATATGACATAAAAGAAAAACAATTTATGACATCATTAGAAGAAACAAAAAACAGCATTATATCTAATGATAAATGTTGTACTATTATAAATCAAATTATAAAAAATTTTTGAATCTTAATTAATAATTAAGAGTATAAAAACTGATAGAGTGCTATTCTTGCCGGAACCTCACTCTATACAGTTTATTTAAACACACTTACGAAGAAGTGCTATATGTATTATAGCATATAGTTATTCTCCTTTTCAAGTGTAGAGAGGAATAGTAATTATGGAAAAGCAAAGAAAAAGAAGAAAAAACGGAGAACGGTAGTATTAATTATGACCCAATTAGAAAACGCTTTCGAGCAAGATATACTGACCCCACAGGAAAACAAAAACCTTTATATGCTAAAACAGAAAAGGAGGTTTTAGAAAAATTACACAAGGTTCAAGAGCAAATAAGAAGAAATAATTATATAGAAAAAAATCGAACTACAGTTGAACAAATAATGAATAAATTTTTAGAGGAACAAGAGGCCAGTAAAGAGTTAAAAGAAGGCTCTATGTATAGAAAGAAAAAGACTGCTGAATTAATACTTCAAATGAAATTATCTAGGCGTCCTATTCAAAATATAACTGCTGAACAAATAAATCAAGAACTACTCAGATTTGTAGACCCCAAAGGTCCCTATAACTATTCACAATCATATATAAATAAAATTTTTTCTCTTTTACGAGAAGTTTTCAAAATGGCAGTAGTATATGACAAATTGAGTAATGACGCGAACCCATTTAATATAGAGCGGAAAAATACGAAAACCTAAAGCAAACAAAAAAACAAAACAGGTAACAAGCCTAGATATAAAAGAAACGAAACTTTTATTACAACAGTTAATGATTGAAACTGATAAATACAAAGATGTAATATGGTTTCTATTACTTACAGGAGTTCGACCAGGAGAGGCTCTTGCTTTAAAATCTAAAAATATTTTATTAAATGAAAATGTAATAAACATTGAGGTTTCTTTAACTAAAAGTAGTGAAGATAAGACAATAATACGGAGAAAGTGGAAAGACAGTAAATTCAACTAGAAAAATATTCATTACGCCTAAGTTAAGAGAAATATTAGAACCTAGAATAAACAAAAAAGACCCGGAAAGTTTAATATTTTCAAATAATAATAAAATAATTAGTGTATCAACAATAAATCGGACACTTTAAGAAAATTTGTAAAAATGCTGGAATACAAGTAACAACTTATGAAAAGAAAATGCCAAATAGAAAACCAACAACTGTACGTACATCAAAAGTCTGTATTTATCAATTAAGACATTTATACGCTAGTTTTGGAGCACTTTTAAAAACAGATATAAAATCACTACAAACATTACTAGGGCACTCTAAATTTAGTACTACAATGGACATATACGCTAACTCTCAAACAGAAAAACTTAGAGAGACATCCGAAACAATAGACGATTTCATAACATCTCTAGCTTCAGAAAATTCAAGCGAAAGTATGGAAGAACTATTACAAAAGATAAGGGATATAAATTTATATTCTTTAGAACAAGGGAAAGTTAAATACTATAAACAGGAATTAATAAGGCTAACTAATATACAGAGACTAGAAGATCAAGTAAAGGATTTAATACTAAAACTATCAAATACAGAAGATACAACAGAAGACAAGCAGGAAAGACTAAACTTAATATATTCTTTATTAAATAACATGGAAGAATTTAAAAATCAAACTAGAGCCATAAAAAGAGATATAAACAAATGTAATGACGATTATAATTATATCTTTCATTATTTACAAACAATACAAAATTTAATAAAAACAATGAATAGTGCAAAGAAATATAAGAAGGTAAAACAAACAGGTATAGTAAAACCGTTTGCAATAAATTATTAAAATATAAAAACCGAAAGAGCAACTTGAATTTGGTTGCTTTTTTTATAACCATAATAATTTTAAAATATCAGTTCCTTAATTTAATTTTATTTATATTTTCTTGCTCTTATTTTAGCCTTTTTGCTATCAAACTGGGAAACCACATTTTCTATATTTAGTTCAAACTTAAATAGGCTAATTTTATGTTTTTTTTTGACAATATTCTATCATTATAGTAAATATGCTGAACACTAGGCAACAATACACATATAGAATTATAATAAAAGCCATAACTAAATAAGAAAGGGGGCAAAATATATGGACACAAAACAACTGCAAAAACAAGAGGCAATAAAAAGACTAAAGATACTACAAGATAAATTTGGCTTAATGGAAACTGTTACTAAAGAATTTGAAAAAAAAGACACCTTATATTACTCTGAATATTTTAATAGAAATATGCAAGGCATACTATATTGGGTCAGCAACAAAAAGAGCCTATCGAAAATAGTAAAAGAATTTGAAGAAAAACACAAAGCTTTAGTATATCATGCAATATTAGTACCTACAGTATTTGGAAATACATTTAATTTATTATATGTAACAGAAGAAAAAAAGGAATGGCAAGAAGACAAAGAGCAACTAAAAGAAGGTTTACCTCTAGTATATGTAGTAAATTTGGACGACCCTGTATGTTCGGAGTTTGGGGGCATACAAATAGGAAGTGCAAACGGTGGCATAACTAGATTAAGTTAGGAAGGAGCAATGAGATGATTAAAAATAATACTATACTGGAATTGTATTATAAATTAGCAGGAGATAAACGAACAAGTATTGAGTATAAGGAATTATCAAGAAAACAAGTAAAAGCTAAACTAGAATTTGAACAAGGTATTGAAGAAGAAAAATGTAAACAGTTAGAACAATTACTAAATATCACTTATGATATGTCAGAAATAGAAAACAAAGAATGGTTTATTGAAGGATATAAGATAGCAACGCAGATAATGGCAGAAGTCTATAATAGAAACAACTAAGGAATATCAATGCGATATTCCTTTAGTTTACTTATTCATATAATTTATTAAATCAGTCAAAATATTCTGACCGTTCTTTATCAAGAGTAAGAATTGATTTGGTTAGAGGTTCTACTTTAGAAGGGTTATCAACATCAATTAACCCTTTAAATATAACTGAAACATCTACTTTTAGAGCATTACAAATATCTATAATAGTGGGAATACTAATACCGCTTCCGCCACGCTCAATAATACTAATAAAATTAGGTGTTTTATCGATTTTATCACTCAAAGCCTCTTGCGTTAGGTTTTTACTTAACCTAGCTTGTTGCACATTATTTCCAATAACTCTTAAAATATCTGATTTATCGTTCATTAGTCTGTACCTCCACATATATTGTATCAATAAACCACTTGAATTATAACGAAACAATATTTATATAAAATATATAAACAGTACTTTACATTAAAGACTTTTAATGATAAAATAAAGGCAATAATAATTTAGGAGGGGAATGTTCATGAGTAAAATTGAAGATTTAGAAAAGTTACAACAACTAAAAGAAAGTGGAGCTTTAACAGATGTAGAATACGAAGTAGAAAAAAGCAAAATATTAAATTCCAATGAAGAAAAAAAAGAAAGTTTGAATAATACGGATAAAAAGTCAACAAAAGCATTAACAGGTTTTATTTTGGGATTAGCCTCTTTAATAGCATGGTTGATACCAATTATAGGATACCCTGTGTCTATTTTAGGTATTATCTTTAGTTCGCTAGGACTTAATTCAAGTCGCAAAGGCATGGCAATAACTGGCTTAATACTATCTATAATATTCTTTATTGTTACATTAATAAATAGTATAGCTGGAGCAATGATAATGTCTCAAAACTTTACAGGAATATATTAGGAGATTAACGAAAAGATTTAAAAAGAGGAGAATAGCGTTATGTACGGAGCAAATGAACTTATAATAATAGGAATTATTGTAGTAATTATTTTACTCGTTATAGGAATACCATTGTATTTCTTACCTGCTATTATAGCTTATAACAGAAAACATACAAATAAAAGTTTAATTCTATTACTAGATTTTTTAGTAGGTTGGACCTTCATAGGTTGGGCAGGATGTCTAGTATGGGCTTTCATAGATAATAACGAAAGTGTGAAAGTCAATATAAATAATACTAACAATAACAATACTAGCAATAAATATGAAGATTTAGAAAAGTTACAACAACTAAAAGAAAGTGGAGCTTTAACAGATGTAGAATATGAAATAGAAAAAGCAAAAATATTAAAATAAGGGGGAAAATACTTGGATAGAAATACCGTATTACAGAATATAAGTAATAAAGAGAAAATTGGTGGAATAATTTGGGTTGTTATTTCAGTAATTCAATTATTAATAGGCATAACTTTTAACTGGGTAATAACGATACTGGGAATATGGAATTTAATAGCTGGTCTAACAAGAATAAGTGATTCTTACAAAATAGAACAAAGAGCAAATAATATAGTAGATGTATATGAGAAATCTCTTACCAGTTTAATAATATTCATTGTCTTAAATATCCTTATAGGTGGGATAATAGGAGTTATAGGAGCAATTTATGATTTTACAGTAAGAAGTTATGTGCTTGACAATAGAGATGTAATTCTAGGAAATACAAGTTCAAGTTATAACAGTAATAGCAATAAGTATGAAGATTTAGAAAAGCTAATGAAACTAAAAGAAAGTGGAGCATTAACAGAAATGGAGTATGAGATAGAAAAGAAGAAATTGTTGAGGTAAAAGGTTATGGGTAAAATTGAAGATTTAGAAAAATTACAACATTTAAAAGAAACAGGAGCATTAACAGAAGAAGAATTTGAAAAAGAAAAGAAATCAATTTTGAATGGCAACTCTAATAATATAACTAATCAAGAAACTAAACTACAAGAAAATAAAAAGATAACTAAAGAACAAGGAAAAGTAATTATACATAGTTACGAGGAAGTTTATATTGGAAACCCTGATGTTAAAGTATATATAGGTGATAATTTAATAACTAGCTTAGCTAAAGGGCAAACTTATGAATATCCTATAACAGAAACTACAAAAATAACTTTTAAAAGCAGTATAAGAACAACAAGTGTAACAGTAAAACCAAATATAACAACGGAAATAAGGTTAAT
>CANRCM010000055.1 GCA_947629085.1 uncultured Clostridia bacterium | reverse complement strand
GCAAAAAAAATTACAAACTCTGAAAGGCAGTAATATCAAAGAAAATAGTACAAAAAGTCGAGAACTCACCTCGACCAGTCTGGATGTTTTTATAGGATTTAATAGTTCTATAAAGACATCTTTTATTTTATTCTGATAATTTTAGTGTGTACTTAACATTTACGGCTTTTCTTGTATTTACGGTGATATCTGCGTTAGATAGGTTCATTTATATAAAGTTACTCCCGTATTAGATATCGGAAGCGTGGATTTCGCTTACGCTACGCCACTCTCTCATATGTATTGATTTTAGTTATATAATGTCTTATATCATTAAAATTCTTTCAATTAAAGCTGTTGTGAATTTTTACAAAATTTAGTATAATTATCAATATAAATACTAATTTGCAAGGGAGAATATAATGAAAGTAATTTTTCTAGATATTGATGGTGTATTAAATTCAGATGAATATTTTGATAAAATAAAAAAACTTCAAATACAGGGAATAGAAAGTGAAATTGATATAAATAAGGTAAAATTACTTAAAAGGGCAGTGGATGAAACAGGAGCAAAAGTAGTAATAACTTCTTCATGGAGACATACAAAAAAAGCTAAAGAACTTAAGGAATTATTGTCAAGTTATGCGATTTATGTAGATTCAACACCTTTTATAGAAAATAAGAGAGGTTTAGAAATAAAACAATGGTTATTAGAAAATCAAAATGTAGAAAACTTTGTTATATTAGATGATGAAATTTTTGATTCATATGACCAAAGACTAATGGAAAAATTGATAAAAATATCAGATGGAAATGGTCATAGCTTTGGGGAAGGATTACTTTTTAAAGATGTAAATAAAATTATTGAGAGATTAGGAAGAAAAAAGTTAGAAGAGGTAAAAGAAGAATTAGAAAGATAGCTTACAATTTTTCGATAAATATACTTTTAGGCGTACTGCGTAGTTATTGATTTTTCAACCTTTTTTGAAAATTCCTATAAGAACACTGCGACAATATTAATTAAGTATAAAATAATAACCATCCGTTTGTCGGATGGTTATTATTGTGTAGAGGAACTGAAAAATTTACAAGGGTTATAATCATAATTACTCATACTTTTTATAATTGTATATAATATATACTGAAAATAAATATTTTAAGTAATGTATACTATTTCTAAATAGAAAATAAAAAAGAACTAGATTACTTTTTAAGGAGAATCTAGTTCAATAAACAAAAAATAAACATATAAATATATGATTTATTAAAAGCATTGTAGCAAAAAAAAAGCTACAAGTCAACAAAAATTAATAAAAATTACAAATAAATTTTAAAAATTATAAAATATTATATTAGTTTTCTAAATTATATACATCTAAATTTTTAAAGGCAGGGTCATATAAATTTTTACCATCATAATTAAATCTAGAGCCGTGACAAGGACAATCCCAGGTCTTATCAATATCATTCCAAGAAAGTAAACAGCCTAAATGTGAACAAATTGGTTTTACGGCATAAAGTTTTCCAACTGTATTTTTATAAATACCAACTTTTTCATTATCTATCTCTATTATACTACCAGAATTATTAGCAATTTCATTAAATTTCATATTAGCAGATTTTAGTTTATCTAATAAAAGTGAATTTGTAGATTGTATTAATATGTTTTTAAATTCATCCATATTCTTTAAAGGCTTTAGACGCAAAGAGTTAAATAAATAAGCAAACTCATTTTCCTTGTTACAAATCATATCTACAATAATATTAGCTGCAATATTAGAAGTTGTCATTCCCCATTTTTTAAAACCGGTTCCTACATACATTTTAGGCAGTAAAGAAGAGTAAGATCCAATGTAGGGTAGTTTATCTAAAGATATACAATCTCTAGTATTCCATCTAAATAATATTTCACAATCAGGATAATATTTCTTGGCCTCTTTTTCTAATAATCCATAACTATCTTCATAACAACTAGGTTGACCTGTTTTATGATCTCCACCACCAATTAACAAAAGTCTTTTTCCATTATACATAGCAGTTCTAAATGAGAAACTAGGATCTCCTGCTGAAATATACATACCATTAAATAAAGTTTTTTTAGGATCAATAGCAATAAGATAAGAGGTAGATTGATACATTTTAGTAAAGTAAAATCCAGGAAAATTAATAAAAGGATAATGAGTGGCAATTATTACATATTTTGATTTTACTTTCAAATTTTCAGAAAAAGTAACATAAGTATCATTCTCTTTTTTTACATCAGAAACAGTGGTATGTGTATATATTTTTCCAGATCTATTAGTAATACATTCACATAAACTATATAAATATTTTAAAGGATGAAATTGTGCCTGGTTTTTAAAGCAAATAGCACCTTCTACTTCGAATGGAAGAGATGTTTTGGTTACAAATTCACAGTTAAAACCTAAATTTTGGACAGCTTTTACTTCATTCTTAATATTTTTTAATTGATTTTTATCTGTTGCATATACGTAACTGTTTTGATATTCAAAATCGCATTTGATTTTTTCTTCATCAATAATATCTTTTATATTTTGAATTGCCTGTTCGTTAGCTCTTAAATAATCTATAGCAAATTTTTGATTATAAGATTTAGTTAAATATTCATAAAATAAACCATGTTGACTTGTGATTTTTCCCGTAGTATTTCCAGTTGTCTTAAATCCTATTTTGTCTTTTTCAAGAACAGTAACTTTATAACCTAATTTAGATAAATAGTAAGCACATGTAATACCAAAAATACCAGCTCCAATAATACATACATCAGTTTCTAAATATTGATTTTTTGAATTATTTAAAGTATATTTTTGAACCATTAATTCATTTTCAAGATTTTCAGATAACCATAAAGAACTCATAAAATTCACCTCTAAATTAGTATGCTCTTCTTAAAATATAATATACAAATAATAATATATAAACTATAAAATAATTTTTAGGTAAATTGTAAAAGTAATATCCAAAAGAAAAAGTAAATTCCAAATGTAAGAGAAACGTCAATTTTTAGGCGTT
>CANRCM010000054.1 GCA_947629085.1 uncultured Clostridia bacterium | reverse complement strand
TATATGCTGATTATAAAAGATTAGCAGAATTTAAACAATTATATGGAGCAGAATATGCTTTATTACAAGCAGAATATTACAAGCCTACCAACGTACAATGACGGAAAATTTAGGCTTTTTGAAATCAAACAAACTAAAGATACTTATCCTATTGAATATTTACATGATACAGAAAAAGAAATTTGGTTTGAAGAATTATCAATTTCAGATAAATTAAGATTTGAAGCAGAAGAAAGAAGTAAAAAAATAACTTGTAAATTAAGAATACCACAAACAAAACAAATTAATTCATTATGTGTTATTAAAATTGGTGATGAGTATCACAAAGTATTTAATGCATATCATTTTACAAATAAAGACGGATATAAACAAACAGATTTAACATTAGAAGAATATCCACGAGTTAAATTGGAGGAAGAAATATGACAGAAGATGAAGTATTAATATCAAAAGAGGAATTAGTAAAATTATTAGAAGAATTGAAAGTTCCATTAAGTGAATCTACTCCAAAAGATGATGAAATGGAAGAAGAAATTAGGATACATTTTTGGGACTATATTTGGAAGGATATAGTAGCAAGTGGAAAAGTTTATAATACTAAAGTTACATATCAAATATCTATAATAGCAGATAAGCCAAGACATCCAAAACTTTTAGAATTAAAAAAGAAATTAAATGAAAAAGGATATTTTCCTATTATAGAAATTGAACATATAACAGCAACAAGAAGAATACACTCATTTTTTTCATTAGATGTATTAGAAAATATAGGAGAGTAGAAATATGGATAGAACTTATCAATATGAAGGCTTTCAATTATTAGCAGAAACATTAAAAAAATATTCTGATGATGTTGAAAAAGTTTCAGATGTTCTAGAGACAGGAGCAAAAGAATTTGTAAATGATTTATTAAAATTACCAAAACCAATATCAAAAATTAGAAAAGCAGGATATACGCACTTAGTTAATAGCTTTGCATATAGAAAAAAGGCAAATGAAGTTGAGGTTGGTTGGGGCAAATATTATGGTCCTATGGTAGAACATGGAACAAAAAATATGGATGCAAATCCACATGTTTATCCTTTATGGGATAGAAATAAAGAAAAATATTATAAAACAATGCTTACTACACTAGGTTTAAACACTTAGTAATAGTAAGCATTTAAATTTAAAAAGAAAGAAGGAATTAAAATGGCAATAACAACTAAAAAACCTATGATTAAAGAAACAGTTGGAGGAATGTATTATTGTTTCAATACAAAAGAAGAAAAAATAGATTATGATGTAGAAAACTATGAAGAAAATGTTACAAAATGTAATGTTGTAAAAAACATAGCAACAACTGAAAATGCTGAAGCAACAACAGTTAGATCTAGTGGTGAAGACTATGAAACAATCAATCAAGCTTCTAGTGTTGATATGGCAATAGAAGTAGTAGCATTTGATGCAGCAGATTTAGCAAAAATGAGAGGAGAGGACACTTCAGATACAGGAGGACTTATCTTATCTGGAGCACCATCAAGAAGACCATTCTTTGCATTTGGAAAAGTAGTAAAAAAAGTTGGTGGAGCAGTAGAATATGCTTGGTATCCTAAATGTCAATTAGTAGAAAATACTGATGATATAGCAACATTAGAAGATACTTTTTCAGAGCAAAATGATACTGTTACTATTAGAGCTTATGCTTTTAATGACAGTAAACAGAAGAAAGCATATGTAAATAGTGAAACAGAGAATTTCCCAGAAGAATTAACAGAGGAAAAATTCTTTGCAAAACCAATTCTTACAGCAGAAGATTTAAAAACAGCAACTACAGCAGGTGCATAGAAAAAATAAGGCTCTAGAATTAATTTAGAGCCTTTTTAATTTTTATTTAATATACTTTTATGGGAGGATTTATATGGAAATAGAATTAAAAAATGGTGAAAAATTAATTTTAGAAGTTACACCACTTTTATTAGAATATTTAGAAGACTATAAAGGTGGAATAGAACAATTAAAAAAAGATGCAGAAGGTAAAAAAGATAAAAATGGATATACAAAAGCAATGTATACAACAAATCATTTATTATACTCTATAATAGCATCTAATTATAATGAACCATTAACATATAGACAAGCGGTGCGACTTGTAAAATTAGAAGATGTAGATAAAATTATTAAGTTTATAATAGAAAATACACCTAATATACAAAATAATACTACAAAAAAAGAGTATTTGAATGAATATTCTCATAGAATGTAAAAAAAAGTATATTCAATGACAAATTTCGACAACATTTTCATATAATTCATGCTAAAATTTATTTATATAATAAAATATTATTGCATTTTGTTAAACTTTACTATATAGTATAAAAGTAATATATATATTATAAATAAAAATGGGGTGATTTAATATGGAAGAAAAAAAGAAAAACAAATTATATTTAAAATGGTGGTTTTGGTTAATAATTCTAATATTAATACTTACTATATGTTTTTCATTAATAGTTTTTTTAGGATATAGTTTAATAAATCCTGATAAGAATTTATCAAAATTAGCAAATGAATTAAAAGAATTTCATAATGATACGCAAATCTATCAGTCATATAATAAGAATAACATTGTAATTGATTGTAATTTTGATAATAGTGAAGTAGAAACTGAAAAAGAAGAAAAAATTGGTGAAATAATAGGAGAAAACATTCAATCATTAGTTACATATGAAAATATACAAGTCAATTTAAATGTATCTAATGGTGAAAAAAGTATATTGAATATAAATCCTCAAACGCAAGAAATAAATAAAACGATTGAAACTTGGACTTTACAAAATTCAGATGCAGAAAAAGAAAAAATAAAAGAAATAGCTAAATTAGAAACAGAAAAAGAAGAATTAAATACAAATATATCTGAATTGACAGAAACAAAACAATCTTTAGATAAGCAAATAGAAAAATTAAACGAAGATGTTATAAAGATTAAAGGACAACCAAAAACATATCCAGCAGGTCATTTAACAGCAGGAACAGATATACCAATTGGAAAATATAAAATATATGACGGAAGTAGTAATTTTGTAGTTTACTCATCATATGGTACATTAAGGGTTAATATTATTTTAGGTGGTAATTATGGAGTAAATGAATATGTTTACACTTTTAGTAATGGCGATAAAATAGAAGCAAGTTCTTCCTTTAAATTGGTAGAAATAGAATAATATTTACTAAAAGATAAATATACACTTTTTGATAAATGTTGTCAAGGAATATCTAATATAAAGAAATATATAAATTAAAATAAATTTTAATTAAACATTAGAAACATCAGTTATAAAGACTGGTGTTTTTTTATGCCTAAAAAGAGGTGAAAAAATGTCAAATGATTTAAAAAGGGTTGGTTTAGTATTTACACAAGAAGGAGCAGTTGATTTTAAGAAAACATTACAGGAAGTTAATTTAGAATTAAATAAAAATTATAATCAATTCAAATTAACACAAGCACAATGGGATAAATCAACTACTAGTACTCAAAAGTTAAGAGAAGAACAAGA
>CANRCM010000053.1 GCA_947629085.1 uncultured Clostridia bacterium | reverse complement strand
ATTTACAAGAAAAAATAGATGATTCTTTAAAATTTAAATCACTAAGTGAGTTATTTAGTAAAAACATAAGAGATAATGCAATTGAATTATAAATTAATTTTTATAATAATATAATTAGCTCTATTCCATTTCCTAAATAAATAGTTTTCGGATTTAGAAAGTTTCGGCTAACCAAAGTATCACTATACAAACGCGTATAGCGATTTTTTATATTAAATATAAAAAACATTATTAGTTATTAACTTATAATGTTTTTTTGTATTTGTAAAATTGTCAGTTATTTGGCTAGGATAATTTAATATATATCGTATATAATGTAAAATAAGCAAGATTAATCTACTATACTTTCAATTATAATAACCATTAAACACACCTCACTTTCAAATTATTATTTTTCTAACTAAGCCATATCATATATTTAATTAATTTACTAGATTTAATAATAAATAATCAAAACTAATTCATTATAAATGGCATTATGAATAATATAAATATACAATTATTCCATTTATCAAGTAAATAGGTTTTTTACTTAGTAAGTTTTGGTTAATCAAAGCATTATTGTAGAACCTATATAATAAAAAATATCTCAATTACTTTTTATTATGTATGGAAGTGCTCTTTTATTTATAACTCTTATAATTTTTTATGTCTTTTATTACCTTTTCATAATTTCCTTCTTTTATATCTTTTATTATATTATCTAAACAATTTTTTTCTTTATTTTTATAATTATCTTTAACTAAAATTGCATATTCCATTGCAGAATAATAATCTTGATATTCTATACATGCCTTTATTCTTTTTATCTCTTCAACAAACATATTAATACCTAATCCTTTTGACCTATTATAATGGTTATATAACCAATAGTCAAGTAACCATTTAAATTGTATAATTCTTTAAAAGGATAAGGGTGTATGATATGAAAAAAGTAGTTAGATTTGATGTGGAAAATGGTTATTATTTATTTAAACTAGAAAAAATTTTAAATGATAAAAAAATTAGTATAAATAAATTAATGAGAGATACTAATACTGATTTTAAAGTTTTAAAACGTATAATCACTGGTAATCTAGTAAGAGTAGATATTTTTGTAACTGCCAGATTATGTGATTATTTAAATTGTAAAATTACAGATATTGTTGAATATTTTCCAAATCAAAAGAATAAAGAAGCAGATTATAAGGTAGTCTAATTTGCTTCTTTTTTAATTTATAAATTATTTTATTTATGCCACACCATTAAATATTCTTTCTCTTTTGTTTCTGGATTTATATGTATTTTAGTATTACAAAATCCCATATCTACAAAAAATAATGTAGCATATATATTTTTTTCATATACACATAATTTTAATTGGTCATATTTTTCTTTACAATAATTTATTAGATTTCTTCCTATTCCTTGTCTTTGAAATTCTTTGCTTATAAAAATTGATTCTAATACTTCTTTATTTGATATACTTATAAATCCTTTTATTTCATCATCAATTACAAATACATATGTCTCAGATTTTAATAAATTTTCTTTTACTTGATTATACTTTAATAGTCAATAATCTTTCTCTATAAAGTTATGTGCTTTAAAATTTCCTTTTGTCCATATTGACATTACTTTAGTTGTATCTTCTTTTTTAAATTTTCTTATCATATCTTTACCTCCTCGTCTTTTTTGCTATTATATATCTTATTTTTATTCTTGCCAATATGGTTTCTATTTAAATTTACTTCCTTGTTTGTATTTTTATTCATCTTTTCTAACTCTAACTCAGATAATTCCTTTGCTGAATAATAGTCTCCATGGCTAATACATGCAATTATATATTCTAAAAAAGTAATATAATCTTCATCTTTTATCATTTCTAGTATTCCTTTCTTTTTTACTAATTTTTTCGATAAATCATTTATTTGTATGTATCACTATTAGTTTGATATCTCATTTTAAGTATATTATCATATTTTCTTGAATAATTCAAGCTTTTTTGCGTTTTTTATTGTTTATTTTTATATATTTTTTCTAATCATCACTGTGTTTAAGAATTTATTTACTGTTGGTATACTAATACTGATACTAAACTTTTATATGGAGGTATTAAAATGGATTCTATTTCTAAATCAGATATTGATAAAACTTTTGGTAAAATATTAAGAGATTTTCGTTTAAAAGCTAATTTAACTCAAGAACAACTATCTGAAAAATTAGGAATTTCTTTAAAATATATTTCTAGAATTGAAACTGGAAAAAGTGGAATAAAAACTCAAACTTTAATAAAATATATGAATATTTTAGGAATTACTCCTAACACTTTATATTTAGAATTTATAAAAAATAAAAATATAAAAGATAATATTGTTTTATCAGAAAAAATCAATAATTTATCTAGAGAGAAAAAAGCGTTTATTTTTTCTATTATTGATTTATTAAATAACTTATAGATTTTAATATATTTTTATTAATATAATTATAAACTATAAATAAAAAATACCAAATATTAAAAACATATTTGGTATTTTTTTGCTATAAATAATATTATAAAATTAATATTTATTCTGTCCAAAAGGCTTTATAAGTTTTATATGCTGAGTAAACATCATACTTACTTGTAACTTCATATGGGGCATGCATTGATAATACTGGAACTCCACAATCTATAACATCTACTCCTTTATTGGCTAATATATAAGCTATAGTTCCACCACCACCGATATCTACTTTTCCTAATTCAGCCACTTGATATTTTATATTATTCTTTTCTAACATATTTCTTACCCATGCAACATATTCTGCATTTGCATCAGATGCTCCAGATTTTCCTCTAGAACCTGTGTATTTATTTAAACTAATTCCTTTTCCTAAAAAACCTGCATTATATTTATCAGATACAGATGCATAAATTGGATCATATCCGGCATCAACATCAGATGATAACATCTTTGAAAAGCAAAATACTTTATCTAATAAATTAGGTCTATTTATTCCTAATTTATTTAAAATTTCTGATAAAAAGAAATCAAACATATGTGATTCCATACCAGTATTTCCCATACTTCCTATTTCTTCTTTATCAGATAAAATACATATAGCTGTATTTTTTACATTTTGTAATTCCATCATAGCTTGTAATGAAGTATAAGCACATACTTTATCATCTTGTCCATATGCTGCAATCATACTTTCATCTAATCCTAAACTTCTCCCCTTAAATGCTGGTACTAATTCAATTTCTGAACTTGTAAAATCAGCTTCTGTTATTCCATATTTTTTATTTAAAATATTTAGAATATTTAATTTCACTTTTTCAGAAACTTTTCCATCATCATATGGAATACTTCCAATTAATAAACTTAAATTTTCTCCTTCTATTCCGTTTTTTAACTTCTTTTCCATTTGTTCTTGAGCTAAATGTGGTAATAAATCTGTAATTGTAAAAATAGGATCATCTTCATTTTCACCAATATTTATATCAATTTTTTCACCGTTAGCTTTTACAATAACACCATGCATACTAAGTGGTATTGTTGTCCATTGATATTTTTTGATTCCACCATAATAGTGTGTTTTAAAGTAAGCTAATTGTGTGTCTTCATATAATGGATTTGGTTTTAAATCTAATCTTGGAGAATCTACATGTGAACCTATAATATGAACTCCTTCTTCAATTGTTTTTTCTCCAATTATAGCTAAATACATACTTTTTTCCCTATTAATAAAATAAATTTTATCTCCGGTATTCAATTTATCAAAAGTCATAATGTCTCTATATCCATTTTCATCAGCTAGTTTTTTAGCTTGTTTGATAAATTCTCTCTCTGTTTTTGCTTTGTTTAAAAAGTTAATATAGCTTTCAGATATTTCAAAAACTTCTTTTTTTTCTTTGTCTTCTAAGTCTTTCCAACCATCCTTTTTTTGGTTAAAAAGTTTTCCTTTTAATTCTTCTCCCATAAAACCCTCCTCTAGAATAGTTATTTTATATTCATTAGTATATCACTATATTTTTTATTTTGCTACTTTTTTTGTAATTTATTCCATAAAAATTATTTTCGTAAATTTTAAAAGTAAATTCCAAAATTAGTATATAAAATTAGAAATAAACTTTACACAAAATAAAATTTGT
>CANRCM010000052.1 GCA_947629085.1 uncultured Clostridia bacterium | reverse complement strand
CATTAGATAATGAAGCAGAGACTATAGAGATAACTAAAACAGGAGGATCACCTTTAGATACTACACCAGGAAATTATGTTCCAGGAAAAGACAAACAAGAAAATGACGACTCTATGGCAGAAACAACATTAGTAACTCCAAATACAGGTGATAACTTAGACTACATTACTCCAGTAATGATAATAGTAGTAGGATTAATAACTTTAGGAACAGGAATAATATTCATTAAAAAGAAAATAATTAGATAAATAGGATTAAAAAAGTTATCTTAATTATGTATTTAATATTTATAATAAAATATAAAAAAAGGAGGGAAAAATCATGGCAAAGAAAAAGATCTTATTAGTAGTTGTCCTAATTTTAACCATAATATTAAGTAGTATAGCAATATTACCAATATATGCAGCAGAAGGAGGATTTACAGTAACACATCAAATAACACAAAGTCCTAGCATACAAAACAGAACAGCAACAATAGTATTAAGCTATAGTGGAAACTCAACCAATGCAATAGGAGGAACAATATCATATGATACAAATTTCTTTGAAAGTGTAAAAATGAATACAACTACGGGTATTTGGTCAACTAGCTTTGAAAATTCAAAATTTGCTTCAATAACAATGGAAGCAAATCCACCTGCAAGTGGAGAATTTGTAACAATAACAGCAACAGTAAAAAGCGATACAACATTAAATGAAGGAACAATAACATTAACTAACTTAGATGGTGGAGATGCTGGAAAATCTGGTGATGTTACAATCAAAGTTAAATTACAAGGTAATAATGACACATCAGGACAAGGAAGTACTACAGGTGGACAAACATCTACAGGAACAACAAATACAGCAACAAAAAAAGATACTACAGCATCAACTAAAAAAATTAGTAGTTTACCAAAAACAGGAATTGCTTCTTGGACTGGAATATTCATAATTGCTGCAGTAATAGTTGCAATAATTGAATTTGTTAAGTATAAAAGATCAATGAAATAATAAAATGAGATATAATTTATCACACTTTATTAACATTGAAATTAAAGATTAAATATCAAAAATTAGAGACGAAGAATTATTAAGGTTCTTTGTCTCTAATTTTTATAAATAAAAAAAGATAAATATTTGATAGCTGAATTTATTAGTATTTAAATTCTATATAAATGATATTTATAAGGTAATTTATATAAATAAAATGTTAAAAAAATAATAAAGATTATTTTCCTTTTTAATACTTATTATATAGGGGGTAAATCAAGTTGTCTTACGGACTAAAGGGGTTTAAAATTTTTTGTATTTAAATTAAAATAAACCCTAAAAATGTCATAAAAATGTAAATTATATTTAATATTTAGAAGTAAAAATTGTGAAAGATGGTTTCCCTAGTAATAAATTTAAACATTTTTGTAATATTAGGAAAAACGGGAAAAACTACCATTGAAAAGTATTAAATAATATTTTAATATATAAGTAGTAATAATATATAAACAAGAAAGGAATGTAATTATGAAACAAACAATTCAAAAAATAAGAAATAAAAAAATAGTAATAGCCTTAATGGAATATTTAATAACATTGGGGTGTCTTATTACGTTATTTGTTTTAACAACACCAAAAGAAAGGATAACAGATACTGCACATTCATATTCAAAACCAGAAGAGGTAAGTGAATATAGAATAGAAAATGAATATATGACGAGAATAAGACCTTTAACAGAATATGAAACATTTAAAGAAATTGCTGTTAATACGTTAAAAAATAAATTTAACGAGCAATATGAAATAAAGGTATATTCTAATGCAGAAAAAACAGAAGAAGTAATAGATGGATATATAAAAAGTGGAATGATAATAGAGTGTAGCACAGGAGAAAATACAACACAATATACAGTAAATGTAGTAGGAGATATGACAGGAAATGGCGATTGTGCAATCACAGAATTATCACGTATCATTCAACACTTTATTGGATCAAAAGAATTGACAGATCAAGGACAGTTATTATCAGCTGACATAAGTGGTAACGGAGTAATAGATGTAACGGATATAGATAGATGTATAAGATACATAATAAAAGATGAAATGCCTGCAGATGAAATAGTACCAAATCCTCCAGAAATACAAATAACAGGTGAACAAAGTGAAAATTCAGAATGGTATAAAAGTGATATTCATGTAAAAGTAGTAGAAAATGGTGAAGATATACTAAAAACACAAACAACAGTATACTTAGATGAACAAATAATCAAAGAAACAATGGAAAAAGAATTTGATATAACTGAAGAAGGTAAAATAAAAATAACAGCACAAAGTTATGGTAAAAAAGAAACAAAATCACAAATAGTCACAAAGACAGTAAATATAGATAAAACATTACCTGAATTTATAAAACTAGATAAAGAAGTTATAGATAGAGAATCTTGTAAAATAAACATAAATGCAAGAGACAATAATGCAATAGTGAGATATAAAATAATAAAAGATAATAACGAAGAAGAAGCAACAGTAAGTGAAGTAGATAACAAATCAGAAATTAATGAATTAGTAACTGTAAACGAAAACGGACAATATAAAGTAGTTATAGAAGATATAGCAGGAAATATAGTAGAACAAGAAATAGAAATAAATGAAATAAGTAATAAATATTCAATAAAATTCAAGAATGAAGACGGAACTGTAATAAGTGAGAAAAAATATTTTGAAGGAGAACAAGTAGAAATACCAGATAATCCAACTAAAAAAGAGGATAATACATATACATATGAATTTGCAAAATGGGAGCCAGAAGTAGAAACTACAGTAACAAAAGATGCAGAATATATAGCAACATATACAGAAACATACAAAAATTACACAATAACATTTAGTGATGAAGATGGAAGAAGAATATCAGAAAAAACAGATTATCACTATGGAGATACAGTAGAAGTTCCAGAAGAAAATATAAGTAAACCAGAAGATGATATGTATACATATAAATTTTCAACTTGGTATCCTAAAGTAAATGAACAAGTAGTAAGAAATATTGATTATAAAGCAATATACGATAAAACAGAAAAAGAATATACAATAAAATTCTTAAATGAAGATGGAACAACATTATCAGAAATAACATTTAAATCAACAGATACAGGGGTAGAAGAACCTACTCCACCACCAAAAGAAGGATATGTAGCAGCATGGGAAAACTATACTTTACAACCTAAAAATATGGAAGTAAGAGTACAATATTTAGAAAAGAGAGAAAATGGTGTTGAATATCAAGCAACAGATGAAAACGGAATAACATGGAATTATACATATCAAGATGGAGTAGCAACAAATGTATATTATCTAGAAGGATATATAAGCGAAACAGTAAATATACCTAAAAATCTAGATGGATATAATGTTGAAGATTTAGGACATAAAATTGAATATGATTGGTATAATTGTATATTTGAAGGTGCTCAATATAATATTCAGGAAATTAACATACCTTATGGAGTAAAAACAATAGGAAATTATGCATTTAGTAATTGTGATAATCTAACAAAAGTAAATTTACCAAGTAACTTAGAGACAATATCAGAATGTACATTTAGCGAATGTCATTCATTAGAAGAAATAACAATACCAGACAGCGTAACAAGTATAGGAGAGGGTGCATTTTATTATTGTAATAATTTAACAAAAGTAAATTTACCAAGTAACTTAGAGTCAATATCAAATAGAACATTCCAATCTTGTCATTCATTAGAAGAAATAACAATACCAGACAGTGTAACAAGTATAGGAGAATATGCATTTGAAGATTGTTATAATCTAACAAAAGTAAATTTACCAAGTAACTTAGAGACAATATCAGGTGGAACATTCCAATCTTGTAATGCATTAAATGAAATAACAATACTAGATAGTGTAACAAGTATAGGAGAGGATGCATTTAAAGATTGTGACAGATTAGAAGAAATCACAATACCAGAAAGTGTAACAAGTATAGGAACAGGGGCTTTTAATTTGTGTGACAATTTAAAAACAATAAATGTATCAGAAAACAATCAGAATTATAAAAGTATAGATGGAATATTATTTAATAAAGAGCAAACAATCTTGATAAAATACCCACAAGGAAAGCAAGATTTATTTACATATAATATACCAGAGGGTATAAACAAAATTGAAGATTATGCATTTCAAAATTGTCACGAATTAAAAGAAATAACAATACCAGACAGTGTAACAAGTATAGGAGAGTATGCATTTGAAAATTGTTATAATCTAACAAAAGTAAATTTACCAAGTAACTTAGAGACAATATCGTATGGAACATTTAAAAATTGTGACG
>CANRCM010000051.1 GCA_947629085.1 uncultured Clostridia bacterium | reverse complement strand
AAAGCATTACAAACAATATTGGTATTAAACTATAATATTTTAAATATTTTGTGACACATCATTGACTAACCTACAAAGAGAGAGAAGCTTTTTAATTAAAACCACTTGACAGTTTACAATAATAAAGTTAAAATATAATAGTAGGAAAAAATATATTAAAAACATTATAAAAAAATATATATTTTATTCGAACATTGAAAATTAAATAAGAAAGAGGTGTATGATTATGAACATTATAGTCACTATCGCCGCTGTCTTAATCTCACTTGCAATCGGAATACCAATTGGAATAGCATACAGAAAAAAATTTGCAGAATCTAAAATACAAGGAGCAGAAAATGAAGCAAAAAGATTATTAGATTCAGCAAAAAAAGAGGCCGAGAATTTAAGAAAAGAAGAAATATTTAAGGCTAAAGAAGAAGTTATGTCTAGTCGTAAAGAATTAGATCAAGAGATTAAAGAAAGAAGGGGCGAAGTACAAAAACAAGAAGCAAGATTAATTCAAAAAGAAGAAAATTTAGAAAAACGTTCAGAAAATTTTGAGAAGAAAGAAAGAGAGTTAGATAAAGAATTAGAAAACATAGAAATTCAAAAACAAGAATTAGAAAAATTACACGATCAAGAAATGGTTCAACTTCAAAAAATTGCAGCGTTATCTAAAGAAGAAGCTAAACAAAGACTTTTAACTGAAATGGAAAAAGAGTTAACTGCTGAAAAAGCATCATTAATTAGAGAACAAGAACAAAAAGCCAAAGAAGAAGTAATTAAAAACGCCAAAGAGATGTTGTGTTATGCTGTACAAAAATGTGCTGCTGATCATTCTCAAGAAACAACAGTATCAATTGTTGCACTTCCAAATGATGAAATGAAAGGAAGAATTATAGGTAGAGAAGGCAGAAACATAAAAGTATTAGAAACATTAACAGGAATTGATTTGATAATTGATGATACACCAGAAGCTGTAGTATTATCTGGATTTGATCCTTTAAGGAGAGAAGTCGCAAAAATTGCTCTAGAAAAACTAATTGATGATGGAAGAATACATCCATCTAAAATTGAAGAAATGGTTGAAAAAGCAAAAGAAGAAGTAGACACAACCATAAAAGAAGAAGGAGAAAGAGCAGTATTAGAAACAGGTGTAATTGGACTACATCCTGATGTAGTAAAACTAATCGGAAAGCTAAAATACAGAACAAGCTATGGACAAAATGTATTAAACCATTCAATTGAAGTATCAAACTTAGCAAGAATTATGGCAGAAGAATTAGGGCTAGATCCGAAACTTGCAAGAAGAGCAGGACTTTTACATGATATTGGTAAAGCTTTAGACCATGATATGGAAGGAACACATGTTGAAATAGGTGTAGAAGTATTAAAAAAATATAAAGAAAATGCACTTATAATAAATGCTGTAGAAGCACATCATGGAGATGTTGAGCCACAAACATTAGAAGCTGTTTTAGTACAAGCAGCAGATGCTATTTCTGCATCAAGGCCAGGTGCAAGAAGAGAAACTCTAGAAGCATATATCAAAAGATTACAAAATCTTGAGGAAATTGCAGATTCATTTGATGGAGTTGAAAAATCTTTTGCTATACAAGCAGGTCGTGAAGTAAGAATTATAGTAAAACCAGAAAAAATATCTGATGACCAAATGACTATACTTGCACGTGATGTTGCTAAAAAAGTTGAAAATGAAATGGATTATCCAGGACAAATAAAGGTAAACATTATAAGAGAAACTAGAGTTGTAGATTATGCAAAATAATTAAACGAAAAACCCCCAGTGTTTGGCTGGGGGTTTTATGGTACGGTTTTATTGAAAAAAGCTAATTCTTGTGGGTTTATTCATGGGAATCAACAGCACATTTACTTACATTTAACATATAGGAGGCCATGAACAAGAATTATTTATTTTTCAAACCGTACATTCGAATAACAGTGATAGTAAAACACTGTATAAGAAAAATGTCATAATGGACATATATTAATTATAACAAAAATATAATAAAAATGCAAATTATATAAAAATATTAATTGATAAATTTTAGAATATATAGTATTATATGATATATAAAGTAAATGGGAAGAAGGAAAAAATATGAGAATATTAGCTATTGGAGATTTGGTTGGTTCTTCAGGAATAAGAAAATTAAAAAGTGAACTATCTAAATTAATAGAAAAAGAAGAAATAGATTTTGTAATAGTAAATGGAGAAAATGCTGCAGAGGGAATGGGTATTACAGAAAAGAATTTCAAAGATATATTGGATGAAAAAGTAGATGTTATAACAATGGGCAATCATACTTGGGGTAAAAAAGATATATTTAAATTTATAGATCACCCAAAACTAATTAGACCAGCAAATTATGTAAAAGGAGTTGTTGGTAAAGGTTATAATATTTATAATTGTAAAAATAAAAAAATAGCAGTTATAAATTTAATAGGTAGAGTTGATATGAATGTATTATCTGAAAATCCTTTTATTGTAGCAAAAGAACTTGTAGAAGAACTAAAAGAAAAAGTAGATATTATAATAATAGATTTTCATGCAGAAGCTACTGCAGAAAAAATTGCACTTTCATATTTTTTAGATGGAAAAGTAACGGCAATTTTTGGTACACATACACATGTACAAACTGCAGACGAAACAATTTCAGAAAATGGGACGGGATATATAACAGATATAGGAATGACAGGGCCAAAATATTCAGTAATAGGGATGGATATTAAAGCGTCTATAAAAAGATTTGAAACAACTTTACCTGAAAAATATAAAACAGCACAAGGAGAATGTAAATTAAATGGAGTAATATTTGATATAAATGATTATACTAATAAAGTAATAAAAATAGAAAGAATAAAAAGATAGATAAAAGGCGAATAATTTTTAACAAAATATAAATAAATTTTTATTTGTCGAAAATATAAAATTATTGCGATGAAATCACCTAAAAATTTTCAAAAAACACTTTACATTTATTTCCAAATAATGTAAAATAAAAACCGTAAAAGTTGCAACAACAAAAATAAAATTATAGGAGGCAAAAGAAAATGGAAATTTTAAAAATTTCATCAAAATCAAACCCAAATTCAGTAGCAGGAGCAATCGCTGGATTGGTAAAAGAATCAAACAAGGCAGAAATGCAAGCAATTGGAGCAGGAGCATTAAATCAAGCAGTAAAGGCTGTAGCAATCGCAAGAGGATTTGTAGCACCATCAGGAGTAGATTTGATATGTATACCAGCATTTGCTGAAGTAGAAGTTGAAGGTGAAGATAGAACAGGTATAAAATTGATAGTTGAATCTAGAGTTTAATATAAAATAACGGACTATAAATTAGTCCGTTTTGTTTTTTATAATAAATCCCTTGAAATTTTATTTTAAATAATGTATGATAGCAAGGTATAGAGGTGAAATATGAGATCAAATTGGATAAAATATGTATTTATAATATTTATTATTTTAATATTAGGATTTGCAGTATATAAAATAAAGAAAGATGAACAAAAAAGTAAGGAAATAGAAATTTCAAATAAGGAATCAGAACAAATAAAAGAAATAAAACTTGGAATTGCAGGGTTAGATACAATTAATCCAATTTTAAGTAATAATAAAAATGTTCAAGATTTAACAAAATTAATATATGAACCATTAGTTAATTTAACATCAGATTATAAAGCAGAAAGTTGTTTAGCAAAAGAATGGGCAAAACAAAGTGATAATTCTTATTTAATCAAACTAAGAGAAAATGTTAGATGGTCAAACGGACAAAGATTTACAGCAGAAGATGTAAGATTTACAATTGATAGATTAAAGGATACTTCAACCATATATTCGTCAAATGTTAAAAATGTAACGGGGATAGATATAGTAGATGACTATACTGTAAAGATTATTTTAAATGAAGATATACCATTTTTTGAATACAACTTAACATTTCCAATACTTTCAAAAGACTTTTATGAAGGAGAAGATTTTGCTACAACTAGTAAAAACTCAAATCCAGTAGGAACAGGAAAATTTAAAATATCTGAAGTAGAGTCATCATATATAATTTTAAATAAGAATACTAACTGGTGGAATAGAGATAAAGATATTACTATTGAAAAAATAACTATTAATTTATTTTCATCTATAGGAGAATTATATAATAGTTTTAAAATAGGAAACTTAGACTTAATTGCTACAGATAATGATAATTTACAAGAATATATAGGAACAATAGGATATAGTTCTAAGGAAATTAAAGGAAGAGAGCATACATTCTTAGCATTAAATACCGCAAATTACTTTTTATCTAAATCAGAAGTAAGAAGAGCAATAGCATATTCAATCGATAGAGTAAATATTGTATCTGAAATTTTTAATAATAAGAATTATTCAAGTAACTTCCCACTAGATTATGGAAATTGGCTATATAAAGATCAAGATGCAAGTAATGGATATAATACAGATCAAACAAAACAAATTTTAATAGAAAATGGATGGTCATATAGAAATGGTAGTTGGCAAAAAATAGAAAATTACAAAACTCAAAAAATAGCGTTAAATTTATTAGTAAAATCTACTGATTTAGCAAAAGTAGCTGTTGCTGAAAATATAAAAACACAATTAGCAAATCAAGGAATAATAATAAATATACAACAAGCAGCACCTGATAAATATAATAATTTAGTTAGTTCAAAAGCCTATGACATATTACTAGGAAGTATTATAGTTTCTCCTAGTCCAGATTTAACAACTTTTTTCGGTAATAATAATTTAGCAAATTATTCAAATGAAGAAGTTCAGAATATAATGAACGAAGTGAAGAATACTACTGAAGAAGAAGTAATAAAAGAGAAGTATCAAAGATTAGCAGAAATTTATAAAACAGATATGCCATATATAAGTCTATATAATAATAAATATACAATTGCATATAATTCAGAATTGGTAGGGGATATAACACCAACATGGTTTTATCAATTTTATGGAATAGAAGGTTGGTATAAATAAATTCAAAAAAAGTATTGACAAAACAAAAATTTGGTATATAATAACAATATCAAACAAAAGTTCAAATAATTTAGGAGGAAAAATTTATGGAAGAAAATACAGAGAAAAAGAAAGCTTTAGAAATGGCAATGAGCCAAATTGAAAAACAATTCGGAAAAGGTTCAGTTATGAAACTTGGAGAATTTAAGGCAATGGAAATAGAAGCAATACCAACAGGAGCATTAAGTCTAGATATAGCATTAGGAATAGGAGGAGTTCCAAGAGGTAGAATAATAGAAGTATTTGGTCCTGAATCATCAGGAAAAACAACATTAGCATTACATA
>CANRCM010000050.1 GCA_947629085.1 uncultured Clostridia bacterium | reverse complement strand
TCTTACAAATTTTATTTTGTGTAAAGTTTATTTCTAATTTTATATACTAATTTTGGAATTTACTTTTAAAATTTACGCTTTTAAAAATTTTTTAAAATAATGAAAAAAATGCTAGACTTATAATATTAAATACGTTATAATATATTTGTATATAATAAATTGCATTAAAATGTAATTTATAGTATAAAAAACAAATTAAACATAACTTTTATATTAGTTATTAATTTTTTAAAATTTTAATATAAATATAGGTATGGTTAATTTTAAACATATATATGCCATACAAAAGAAAGGAATGAAGAAAAATGAAAAAAACATTAACAATCACATTATTAATATTTGCACTTTTAGTAGCAGTTGCATTTGTAAGGCCAGTTAGTGCAGCAGGTTCTTGCGCTTCTGAAAATTGTGCAGATAGTTGCGAAGGAAATTGTGAAGGAAATTGTACAACTGATTGTTGTCCAGCACAATTAACAAAAGCAGGTAGTGAAACAACATGCTATCCTAGTTTAGAAAGTGCTCTAGCTGCATCATCAAATGGAGATACTGTTAAATTACTAACAACTATTTCTTTAAATAAAATGTTAGATATTAAAAACGAAGGTGTTATATTAGATTTAAATAATCAAACTATAACAGCATCTGGAGATTTTGTTAATAGTGATAAAAATAGTTCACACATTATTAATATTTCAGCTAACAATGTTACAATAAAAAATGGTTCAATTGTAGCTACAAATAAGAGTAGACATGGTATTAATGTATTCCATGCAACAGGTGTTACATTAAAAAATATAACAATAGACCATAGTAATGCTGGAAGTGGTGCACCACTTGTTGTAAATGGTTCTTCTGTAAAGGTTGAAGGAAATTTAAATTTAATCGTTGGTAATAATTCTTGGTATGGAGTAAACGTAGATCCAAAAGATAACACTCAAGCATCTTTAACATTTGAAAAAGGTTCTTCAGTAAAAATGTCAGGAAATGATAAACTTAAAGCTATCGTAATTGAAAATGATGGAACAGATGGTAAAACTTCAGCAGTTTCTGGGGCAGAAGAAGCTGGTTTAGCAATAGATGCTAACGGAAACTATGTTGTTGAGAAAAAAGTCCCAACACCAGAAACACCAGCCGTATCAACAGAAGTAGAAAACCAAGAAAAGGATTCTACACCAAAAACAGGTAAAATAAATCTAGGATTAGTATCTATAATAAGCATATTATCATTTGCTGGAATAGTAGCTGTAAAAAAATATAATAAATAATATAAAGTAAGTAAAGGAAGCAAAAGGAAAACAAAAAACCTTTTGTTTCTTTTTTTATAAAAAAATAATATAATAAATATAATAATACTGTATAAAATAAAAAGGATACCGTATGAACTCTGCTTTTCGAAGTATAATTCATATAATATCCTTTTTTAAGTTTTCAATTAAATATTTTAAAATTTATTTTCTTAATGTTGCATCTAGTTTTTTCTCTAATTCTGTAATAATATCATTCATTATATTGTTTATCTCTTCATCACTTAAAGTTTTATTTTTGTCACGGAAAATCAAACTATATGCAATACTTTTTTTATTTTCTCCAATTTTTTCATTTCTATATATGTCAAATAATTTTGCTTCTTCTAACCATTTTTTACTTTTCTTTATAATTATTTTTTCGATTTGGCCAACTTCAATATTTTCATCTACTATTATTGCAATATCTCTTTCAACTGCTGGGAATTTTGGAACTTCAACATATTTTTTATTTTCTCTAGAATATTTAGTAAGTTTTGTCACATTTACCTCTGCTATATAAACTCTTTTTTCTATGTTATAATTTCTTAATACTTCAGGATGGACTTCTCCAACTGTTGCAATTATATCCATTCCTACTTTTATATTAGCACATCTTCCTGGATGATAAGATTCATTATTTGTTTCTTTTTCTATCTCATACCTATTAATATTAGATGTTTCTAATATATTTTCTATTAATCCTTTTAAACTATAAAAGTCAATATCGTCTCCATACATTCCTATTGTTAAAATATTTTCTTGAAGTGGTATTTCTCCTTTCTGTACTTCATTATTTATATTTTTGTAATTTCTTGAAATATCAAATAATTTTACATTTTGATTTTTCTTATTAGCATTTAATGATAATATTTGCATCATACTTGGTATAGTAGATGGTCTCATTAATCTATATTCATCACTTAAAGGATTTATAATTGTTATTGATTTTTTTATTATTTCTTTATCTATATTTGATTTTTCTAAATCCTTTTCACTTAAAAATCCATAAGTATAGATTTCTGAAAGTCCGCTATTTACTAATAATTCTTTTATATTTTTTTCAATTTTTTGTTTCTTATTTAAAATTCCTAGAGTAGTATCTGCTTTTATAAGTGTTGTTTCTAATTTATTGTATCCATAAATTCTAATAATTTCTTCTGCTATATCTGCTAAACATTCTAAATCCATTCTAAAGTATGGAGCAATTGCTACATCGTTTTCAACTTTTATATCTAATTTTTCTAATATATCAATCATTTCTTCCTTTGATATATTTGTTCCTAATAAATTATTAATTCTTTTTATATCTAATTTTATTTTATTTATTTTTTGTTTTTTTGGATATATATCAATTTTACCTTCAACTGCTTCTCCAGCGCCTATTAATTCTACTAATTCTACAGCTCTATTTATTGCTCTTAATGCATTTTCTGTAGATAATCCTTTTTCATATCTAGAAGAAGCTTCTGTTCTTAAACCTACCTCTTTAGCTGTTCTTCTCACATTTCCTCCATAGAAAACTGCTGATTCAAATACTACCGTTTTTGTTTTACTTTCTATTTCAGAGTTAATGCCTCCCATAACTCCAGCAATTGCTAATGGTTTTTTATCATCTGCAATTACTAAATTATCTTCATTTAATTTTCTTTCTTGTTCATCTAAGGTTATTATTTTTTCTCCTTTATTTGCTCTTCTAACTGTAATATGTTTCCCTTCAATAGAATTAATATCAAAAGCATGCATTGGTTGACCCATTTCTAACATAACATAATTTGTAATATCAACTATATTATTTATACTTCTTACTCCACAAGCTTTTAATCTCTTTTTCATCCAATCTGGTGATTCACCAATTTTTACATTTTTTACAACACGAGCTATATATCTATAACATAAGTCTGGCGCTTCTATATCTACTTTTAATCCTTCTATTTCTTTTTTATCTTCTATTTTTAATTTATCTAAATTTTTTCTCGGATTCTTAAATTCTTTTCCAAGTGATACAGCAGTCTCTCTTCCTAATCCTTCTATGGATAAGCAATCTGGTCTATTAGGCGTTATTTCAAAATCTATTATTTCTTCTTCTAATTTTAATACTTTTACAATATCTTCTCCTAATTTTCCCTCTAGTTCTTTATTTAGAATCATTATTCCATTTTCAATTTGCCCAGGATAATCTTCTATTTCTAATCCTAATTCTCCAACAGAACACATCATTCCACAAGACTCTACACCTCTTAGCAAACCTTTTTTTATTTTTATTTTACCTGGAAGTTCAGAGCCGTCTTTTGCTATCGGAATAATATCTCCTTCTTTTATATTATTTGCTCCCGTTACAATTTGAACTTTTTCATTTCCTAAATCTACTTGTGTTACTACTAAATGATCTGAATCTTCATGTTTTTTTATTTCTAATATTTTTCCGACAACAACATTTTTTATATCTTTTCCTTTTTGTTCTATAGTTTCTACTTTAGAACCTGTCATCGTTAAAATATCTCCTAATTTTATACTATCCACATCAATATCACTATATTCTTTTAACCACTCTACACTTGCTTTCATATTCATTCTTCCCTTCTTATGCTATTATATTTCATTTACGTAAGTTGTATCTTGTTTATAATTTCTTACACTTTCATACTTATTATAACTCTTTGGTAATTCATCATTTTTATAATTCTTTTGATGATTTGATATCCTATCCATAAATTCACTTCTTTTTTCCTTTTCATATCTGATATTTGTATCTTTAATAGATTGCATATGTTTTTTCAATTGTTCCATTGGTACTATTCTAAATCCATTACCTTCTGGTATTGTTGTATAATTTTCATATTTTTTTGTTCGCAATAATTCCTTTGCTTTACCTAAAGAATATACTATATCCTTTTGCCTATTAAAAAATCCCAATTTATTTCAACTCTCCTTTTTAAAATTGTTTTAAAAATCTTATATCATTTTCAAATAATAATCTCATATCTTCTATTCCAAATTTTGCCATGGCAATTCTTTCTACTCCAAATCCAAATGCAAATCCTGAATATTCTTCTGGGTCAATACCACAATTTTTTAGTACATTTGGATGAACCATTCCACAACCTAAAAGTTCTATCCAGCCCTCATTTTTACATACTCTACATCCTTTTCCTCCACACACAAAACAAGATACATCTGCTTCTGCACTTGGTTCTGTAAATGGGAAATGATGTGGTCTGAATCTTATTTTTGTATTTTCTCCTAAACATTTTTTAGCAAACATCTCTAGTGTTCCTTTTAAATCTGTCATTGAAATGTTTTTATCAATTACTAATCCTTCTACTTGATGAAATACTGGTGAGTGTGTACTATCAACATTATCTGATCGATAAACTGTACCAGGACAAATTATTTTGATTGGTGGCTTTTGTTCTTCCATTACTCTTGCTTGTACTGGTGATGTTTGACTTCTTAATACTATATCGTCTGTTATATAAAATGTATCTTGAATATCTCTTGCTGGATGATCTGGTGGTGTATTTAATTTATCAAAATTGTATATTGATTTTTCCACTTCTGGTCCATCTGCTATTTTATATCCCATACCTAAAAATACTTCTGATACTTCATCAATTATTTGAGTAATTGGATGTAATGAACCTAAATTTATTTTTTTACTTGGCTCTGTAACATCTATATTTTCTGTTTTTAATTTTATTAACAATTCTTCTTTTTCTAATTCTTTTTGTTTTTCTTCAAAAGAAAAATTTAGTTCATCTCTTATTTGATTAACTAAACTACCAATAATTGGTCTTTCTTCTGTGCTTAGATTTCCCATGCTTCTTAATACTGTTGTTAATTCACCTTTTTTTCCTAAATATTTTACTTTACAATCATTTAGCTCTTGTAATGTTTTACATCTTTTTATTTCTTCAAGTGAATTGCTTTTAATTTTTAAAACTTCATCTTTCATATGTACAGCTCCTTTTTACTATTTATTTTAATATGGATGATATATTATCCCATTTTTATATTCACCATATTTATGTTCATATTTTTTATTTTTCTCTGATAATAAAAGATTATTTTTCTTTTTAAAATATAATCTTATTTTATTTAAAAAACTATTTTTATTTTTAAAGTAAAACGTAATAATATACATTCCATATTTATTAACATGGACATTTACTTCAACTTCTTTTTTACAATATTCTTTTTTTGTTTGGTCAATACTTTTTTGAATAGCTTCATAGTCATGTTTTCTAGCGTCTAAATAATATTCTAAACATTTAGATTTATTCATTTAATTCAACATCCTTTATTAAAATATTTAATTGCATACAAAAAGCCATTCTTCCTCAATTACTAGGACGAAATGGCTATCTTTCGTGGTACCACCTAATTTTATTAGATTTATCTAACCTCATTAAAGTTTTAACGGTTCAACCGCTTTTCTCTACTAACCATTTATTATTATGGCTTTAAAGAAAAGGCCTAAAAAGTGAAATTTCTATTTAACCAAGTATTAAATGACTTTCAGCCAGGGTCATTCTCTCTTTTAATATCTTATTTGATAAATATACTTTGCTTTTTAATTGGCTTATTTATTATGCATTTATTATTTTAACATATTTTTATTGCTTTTTCAAGTGTTTTATAAAATTTTATAACTATTATAAATGGCAATAATAAATTTCCGGTTTATTATACACATATTTCACTTAAGATTTCATTGGTGCTTTTATATTTAA
>CANRCM010000049.1 GCA_947629085.1 uncultured Clostridia bacterium | reverse complement strand
AAACATTTTATCATATTTTTGGTATTTCCTATATTTATTTTTATTTTTTAGTGTGACATATCTATTTTAAACCTATATTTTTTTAATTTTATTATATTTACATTATTAATTATTTCTTATATAAACCTATTCTTCAGTTGTCGTAAATGTACTTGGATCTATTCCATATTGTTTATACATCCAAGTTTGATAATCAAATGGTGTTAAAGTTTCAGGTAAACCATAATCTACTCCATTTGTTTCAACTCTTATAGATGTAATTTTTACTTCATTAACTGGTGTACTAGCTTCTGTATTTCCACTTGTTTCTGAATCATCTGCTACCTTTACTTCTACTTCTTCTATCTTATGAACTACATCCATTCCATCTATAACTTTTCCAAAAGATGTATAATATCCATTTAATGAAGCATTATATTTTGTCATAATAAAAAATTGTGAACTTCCAGAATTATATGATTCTTCTGCTAATGTTGATGAATATTGCGTATAATCATTTCTTGCCATACCAATAACGCCTTCATCAAATTTTAATTTATTGTTAACTTTATTAGCAAAAAATTCTCCTTTTATTGAATATTCTTTATCTTCTCCATCATCTTTTAAATCTAAAATACTTGCAGAACCTTGTCCTGTTCCTTCTTTATCTCCACCTTGAATCATAAAATCTTTAACTATTCTATGAAACTTTAATCCATCATAGAACTCTCTATTTGCAAGGGTTATGAAGTTTGCTACTGTTTGAGGAGCTATATCAGGATATAATTCTACTTTTATAGTACCAAAATTTTCTACTTCAATTGTTGCAATAGGATTTTTTACTTCCATAGTTGCATTTTTATAATATCCATAGGCAACAAATCCTATTAATACAATTACTAAAATTAAAGCAACTATCCATATTATATTTTTACTTTTTTTCATATTTACTCTTCCTTTCATATTAATAATTGTTATAAATTAAATTAAATTATCAAAAATAAATTGTTCTTGCATTCTTCTTAATGATTGTTTAATTGTTCTTGCTCTTACTTCTCCTATTCCTTCTACTTCATCTAAATCTTCTATTCCAGCTGCAAGAATATGTTGGAAAGATTTGAAAGAGTCTACTAGATTCTCTACTATATTTGACGGCATTCTTGGAATCTTATTTAAAATTCTATACCCTTTAGTATAAACCGCTACTTCATCATAATTATCAAAATGTTCATATCCTAATAATTTTGCAATAATTGATTCTTTTGATAAGTCTTCATAATTTAACTCTTCTAATTGTTCTAATACCTTTTTTGGTGTCCTTCTCTTTCTAGTTGGTACAATATAATCTTTTATAATTAATTCTTCCTCTTTTTCTAAACCACCTATTAATTCATCAAGTTGCATTTTTACTAATCTACCATCATTACCTAATTCATATATTTGCCTTTGTATTTCTTCTACTATTTTCATAACCATTTCTGCTCTTTGAATTGAAACAATAACATTCTGTAAAGTTACAATATCATTAAATTCATATTCATTTAAAACACTTAGTTTATTATCAAATACTTTTTTATATTTTTCAAGTGTTTGTATCGCTTGATTTGCTTTATTTAGTACTACATCTGTATCTTCTAATATGTATCTATCATTTCCTTTAAAAACAGTTATTATATTTCTTCTTTGAGATATACTAATTACTAATTCTCCCGTTTGTTTAGCTGTTCTTTCTGCAGTCCTATGTCTTGTACCTGTCTCTAAAGTTGAAATTTCATGTGATGGTATAAGTTGTGCATTTGCATATAATATTTTTTTCAAATCTCCACTTAATACTATTGCCCCATCCATTTTTGCTAATTCATATAATTTAGATGATGAATAATCTTCATTTATAGTAAATCCACCATCTACAATCTGTTTTAATACTTCACTATTATCCGTTATTAATAGCAGTGCTCCTGTTCTTGCTCTTAGTATGTTTTCTAGTCCATCTCTTATTGGGGTTCCTGGTGCAATTAACTTTAAAATTTCTGTAATATTATCTTCTTTGCCTTTTCTCAATGTTGAACTCTCCCTTCTTCCCAAACTACTTTAAGCCTGTTTTTCATTTTATTCCAACTTTTTTCATAGCATCATTTATATTTCTAACGCCTATTATATCTAATTTATATTTATCTTTCAAGTCTTTTTTGTTACTTTCTGGAATAATACAACATTTAAATCCTAATTTTTCTGCTTCTTTAATTCTTTTCTCTATTAAATTTATTCTTCTAACCTCTCCAGTTAATCCAACTTCTCCTATTATTATCATATCTTTTGGAATTGGTGTATTTTTAAAACTAGATGCTGTCGCCATCATGATTCCTAAATCAATCGAAGGTTCATTTATTTTTAATCCTCCTACTACATTTAAGTATACATCTTGTGATCCTAAATTAAATCCTGCTCTTTTTTCTAATACAGCAATAAGAAGTGATAATCTATTATAATCAATTCCATTTGCCGTTCTTTTTGGATATCCAAATACCGTTTGAGATGTTAATGCTTGTAATTCTACAAGTATTGGTCTCGTTCCTTCCATGCTTGATACGATGCAAGAACCGGCTGGATTATCTTCTCTTTCTGATATAAGTACATCAGATGGATTTAAAATTTCACACATTCCTTTTGCCTTCATTTCAAACATTCCAATTTCATTTGTTGATCCAAATCTGTTTTTTACACCTCTTAATATTCTATATGAAAAATATCTTTCTCCTTCTAAGTATAAAACAGTATCTACCATATGCTCTAATACTCTTGGACCTGCTATATTTCCCTCTTTTGTAACATGTCCAATTATAATTGTTGTAATTCCTTTTGATTTACACACTCTCATAACTTGTGAAGTAATTTCTCTTACTTGACTTACACTACCTGCAGCTGCTGTTATTTCGTCAGAATACATTGTTTGTATAGAATCAATGATTACCAATTTAGGATTAATATTTATAATTGCTTCATTTACAATATCTATGTCTGTTTCTCCTAAAAATAAGATATCTTCATTATTTATATTTAATCTATCAGCTCTTAATTTTATTTGCTCTGCTGATTCTTCTCCTGATACATATAAAACTTTTCCATCCCCTTTTATTTTATCACAAATCTGAAGTATTAGTGTTGATTTTCCTATTCCTGGTTCACCACCAAGTAAAACTAATGATCCTCTTACTAATCCTCCTCCCAGTACTCTATCTAATTCACTAAACCCTGTATGTATTCTTAATGTTTCTTTTGCTTCGTATGAATTTAATTTTTGTGGGATACTTTTTGTCTTATCTTTTATTTCCTTATTTTTAGTTTCCACTATTTTTTGTTCATAAAAACTATTCCATGATTGACATGCAGGACATTTTCCTAACCATTTACTAGATTCATTACCACATTCACTACATACAAATACTGTTTTATTTTTTGACATAAATTACCTCCATTTTTGAATATGTTTTCATAATAATAAAAAAGATATATTAATATTTAAATTAGGGAAATATTAATATATCAACTTTTCTTAATTTTTATCATTTAGTAGTATCTCTTTTATTTTTTTCCAAAAGTTATTTCTTGGAATAGAAAATCATGAATTTTCTTCCATGTAATTTCTTGATGTAAAAATTCATTTATTTCATTTTCTATTTTTTGTTGTTTTGGAGTTAATTCTACTTTTATTTCTTTATTCCAATCTATCTCTTGTAACCAGAATGCTTTAAATTTACACCAAAATCCTTGTTCTACAGGTAAATTATTATTTCTTATCGTTCCTGCTTCTTGTACTTGCTTTTTCTCTTCATTATCAAATTGAACTCCACCAAAAACTCCTGATATTTTATTTTCTTCTCCTAAATCTGCCATAGATATTCCTCCTTTGTTATATTACTGTTATACTATATTTTCCCATTATATTCAAGTTATTTTATATTAAATGTTTGTTACGCAAATATTACGAATATATTACATAGATGACATTATATAATTATTCTCAACATATTCACATTTTACTTTAATTATTTTGTTTTCTATTTTTTCTTTACTAAGAATATCTTTTTCTGGCAACTGTACTAATATATAATTTTCTGTATGTCCTTTATATACACCATCTTTTTTTTCTTCAAAAAGTACTTCAACTTCTTTACCAATATAACTTTCATTATATTCCTTTTGATTTTTATCTGATAACTTTATTAATTCTTGACTTCTTATTTCTTTTATATTTCCATCTATCTGTGCTTTCATAACAGCAGCTTTAGTTCCTTTTCTAGGTGAATATTTAAATACATGCATTTTATAAAATTTAATTTCTTTTAGAAACATATACGTTTTATTAAATTCTTCTTCTGTTTCTCCAGGAAAACCTACTATAATATCTGTAGTTAATATTACATCTTCATAATGCTCTCTTATAAGTTCTACTATTTTTTTAAATTGCTTTATTGTATATCTTCTATTCATTCTTTTTAATGTTTCATCACAGCCACTTTGTAAAGATAAATGGAAATGATGACATACTTTTTTTAATTTAACTAATCTTGAGATAAATTCTTTTGTTATTAGAAGTGGCTCTATTGATCCTAATCTAATTCTTTCTATACCTTCTATTTTATTTATTTCTTCTAATAAATCAATTAGTTCAAATTTTTTCTTAAAATCTTTTCCATATGATGCTATATGTATTCCTGTTATTATAACTTCTTTTATTCCTTTTTTTGCAATGTTTTTTACTTCTGATATTACGTTTTCAGGTTTTCTACTTCTTACTCTTCCTCTAGCATATGGAATAATGCAATAAGAACAAAACCTATCACATCCATCTTGTACTTTTATTACAGCTCTTGTTTTTTCATTATATATAACATTTCCAAAATCTATAAATTCTCGTGTTTGCATAACATCTTCTGTTTTTTGTATTTTTTCTTTCTGCCTACTATTTATATATTTTTCAATATATTTCACTATTTCTTTTTTTTCATTATTTCCTAAAATTAAATCTATATCTTTGATAGCTTTTAATTCTTTTTTTGCTACTTGTACATAACATCCACATGCTACAATAATAGCATGTGGATTTAAATCTTTTGCACGTCTTAACATTTGTCTGGATTTTCTATCAGACATATTTGTTACTGTACATGTATTTATTATATATATATCTGCTTTTTTTGTATATTCTACTACTTTATAGCCTTTTTCCATAAATTTTTGTGTCATTGCATTTGTTTCATATTGATTGACTTTGCATCCTAATGTTATAAAAGCTACTTCTTTCATTTATTACTATTTCTCCTTTAACTTTTTTATCTTCTTGTTTTATTTTCTAATGCATCAAGGTTATCTAGGGCTTTCCCTGTTCCCAAAGCTACACATGATACTGTATCTTGTGCTATCATAACATTAATTCCTGTTTTTTCCTGAAGTAATTTATCTAATCCGTCTACTAGGCATCCTCCACCTGTCATGTAAATTCCTTTATCACTTATATCTGCTGCTAATTCTGGAGGAGTTTTTTCCAAAACAGCATGTACACTATCTACTATCATCATAGCAGGTTCTATTAATGCTTCTAACATTTCACTTGATTGTATTTTTAATGTAACAGGAAGTCCACTTCCTAAGTTTCTACCTCTTATTTCCATTTCCGCATCTTGTATTTTAGGAAATACACATCCAATATTAACTTTTAATTCTTCTGCAGTTCTCTCTCCTATAATAACATTGTGTTTCTTCTTTATATATTTAATAATATATTCATCAAATTTATCTCCTGCAACTTTTAGTGAAGAACTAACAACAGATCCACCTAAAGAAATAACAGCTATATCTGTTGTTCCACCTCCTATATCTACCACCATATTTCCACATGGTTTAGAAATGTCTATTCCTGCTCCAATTGCTGCTGCTATTGGTTCTTCTATTAAATATACTTTTCTTGCTCCAGCTTGTGAAGCCGCATCAATTACTGCCTTTTTTTCTACTTCTGTTACTTGTGAAGGTATGCAAATCATAATTCTTGGTGCAAATATAGATCTTCCACAGACTTTATTTATAAAATGTTTTAACATTTTCTCTGTTACAGTATAATCAGATATAACACCATCTCTTAATGGTCTTGTAGCTACAATATTTCCAGGTGTTCTTCCGAAGCATTCTTCTTGC
>CANRCM010000048.1 GCA_947629085.1 uncultured Clostridia bacterium | reverse complement strand
TTTTATTCTAGAAGTATAGTTTATAAAATAGTTTTATATAAATTAAATAAAGAAAATAAATTAAAGATAGAAAGAAAAAATTTTCGCAAATAACCTCCTTAATCACTCCAAATATGTAGCTAAATCTAAAACAAATATAAAAACATGAATAATATATAATTTATTATATATTATTCATGTTTTTTAAACACGTCCCTAAAATTATAAATTGTTGAAAATATTATGTTACTATGATATAATTATATTATTCTAGTGTATCTAGACTTACTTTTTTACTCCTGTTTTCATCACAGGTTTATATATAAAAGCAACTATTGTAAAATGATTATTTTAGGAGGAAATTGTATGCTTATTTGTATTTTAGTTTTGGCAATAATTGTGCTCATAGTGTTTGTAAAATTATCACATAAATATAATTACAAAGATAGTTCTATCAAGTTTACTATTTGGGACTTTTCTATAGGAATGTCTTTTTTATCTGGAGCTATTGCTCTTGCAATGGTGATTTCAATATGTTGCTTTATACCAATGGTGGCAACCGAAGGTGTTCTTGACAGCGAAATTGCAATGTATCAAGAAGAAAATGCCAAGATTGAAAAAGATATTGACAGAATTGTAAAAGATTATTTGGAATATAACCATGACACATTTGCCGACCTAAAAACAGAAGAAAGTTCAATTACTTTGGTTAAGTTATTTCCTGAACTCAAGTCTAACACTCTTGTGCAGAAACAATTAACAATTAATGCAAAGATAAAAAGCTTGAAAAAAGCGAAAATTAACCTTTCAACGATTAGGTGGATACTTTACTTTGGTAAGTAATTGAAGTGCAAAAACTGTTTGTTGCTAAATAGCTATCAAGCAGTTTTTGTATTTTTTATTTATTTGTATTGTAATTTACTAAAAGTATAATATACTTTAGTAAATTGATTAATATTTGCATCAATTGTCCAAGAGATAAAAAAGTTGTAGATAACTACGACGTCCGCTCTAAAATAGCTTTTCGTTGAACTGCTTATAATTATTGATATAAGTGTTTTTAGAAAACAAAAAGTGAATATAAATCGTTGTCAAAATCTTTGATTTTGTGTCAACGATTATATGCAGTAGCTTCATTTTACATATATAAGTCGATTTAGTCGGCTTATTTTTTGCATTTTACAATACGAAGTGTAATAGAGTATTTAATTTGTTTTACTATAAAAATTTTCATATACTTTCGCTTTTTATTTACAAAATATAATAATTTTTATTGAAAACTTAAATTTTTTTTGATAATATTAAAAAAATTAAATTAGGGAGAATTATAATGCAAATTGAAAGTAAGAATAACTATAAAATTCCTATAAAGGAATTTAAGCCAAATAAAATTGAAAAAGTTATAATCGCATGTCATGGATTTGGAGGAGATAAAGAAAGTTCTGCCATTGACTTATTAGCACAAAAACTTATTAAGGAAAATATTATGGTAATTGCTTTTGACTTTCCATCACATGGAGAAAGTAACGCAAAAGGAGAAGAATATTTAGTACATAATTGTATAAATGATTTAATAACTGTAGAAGAATATATCGCAAAAGAATATTCTCAAAAATCAATAGGAATTTTTGCAACAAGTTTTGGTGCTTATATAACTTTATTAAAAATAAACCAATATTCAAATAATTATTTTTCCATTGTATTAAGGGCACCAGCAATATGTATGGATAAAATATTTGAAAATTCTATAATTAGAGAAAATATAAGAGACTTCCAAAAAAGAGGTTATACTATTCTAGGATATGAAAAAGAATTAAAAGTGTCTTATAATTTTTATGAAGAATTGAAAAATAATCAACTTTTTAAAATATATAATAAAAACGAAGAACTATTAATTATTCAAGGAACAGAAGATAATATGGCTCCAATAGAAGATTCAATAAGATTTATAAGGGAAAAAAATACAGAAGGTAAAATAGAAAAAATTATTGGCGCTGATCATAGAATGAAAAAAGAAGGAGAATTAGAAAAAGCAATTGATATAGCAGTAAAATATATAAAAGGGATGTAGAATTATTATGGTAAAGACTAAAAGTAAAGAACAAATTTATAATGAAATTATCGAAGAAATGCCAGATAATTTAGACGAAATAGATTTATCTGCATTTATAATGTACAAAATAGCTAAAGAAAGAAGTTTTAGTTCAAGATATTATTGGGGTGACGATAAAACTAGAGAAAAAATATACGAATTGTGTGTACACAAACATACTAGGAAACGAGAGAATAAAAGACAATTTATTTGTGTTACAGCTACTAAAATATATAAAGAATTAGCTGAAAGGTTAGGGCTAGATGTATATATTATAGGCGATACTAAATTAACGAAGGATGATTACAGTATTTTTAGACCAGGAGAACATATATCTCCAGTTATTAAAACTAAGGATGGAAAATATATTAAAGCCGACATAGAATGGGATTTAGAAAACATACAAACAGGAAGAAGATGGATAAAATTTCGGAACTGTAGATAAAGGTCAGGATGTCCTTAAAAAATTATCAGAACAAGAGATTGATAGTGTAATGAAAAAAATAGGATATATAAATAGTCAAGAAGATTATTTAGAAAATAATCTTGAAAGATTAAACTTAGATTCATCAACACTATCATTAGAAGAAAAATTAAATAAATTGTTTTATGATAAAGAAATAACAAGACGTGTTTTTAAGTTAAAAAGTAGTGTAGATATTTTTAGATTTTATAGAAGAGCAATAAAAGAATACATTCCGAGTGGTGAAGAAATTAATTTATATGGTGGATATTCACAAAAGAATATAAAAAGTAGTAAAAAATATACCATCTTAGTTAATTTAAAAGAAAACGATAATGATAAATTTTGGATATGGTCTAATAGAAAACATCAAATGAAAAACTTATCTAATATATTTGTAAAAAATTTTATTGATAATGGTTTAGTTAAAATTGTACCTGGTAAAAAAAATGTAGAAAAATGCAATAATATGTTAGATAGAATAAAAAATATAAAAATAGAAAAACCTAGTTATGGATGTTTAATAGACGAATTTTGGTGCAAATAAAACAAGAAAAAAGACAGATTATTATTTGACATTTACAAAATCTGAAACATTTTTCTTTAGAAGTAAAGATTTTATGCATATTATCAAAAATATAGATATTAAACTATATTAATTTAAATGTTTTGTGACACATTATTGACTAACCTACAATGTAGTTTTTATATAATTTTTTTGTTACATTGACGTAACTAATTAAATTATGTATAATACAAATGTGATTAGTAAATTGTTATTGTCAATATAACTATAAATGACAAATAAAATATAGATTTTAAAATTAAAAATATATAAGATGAAACAAAAAATAAGCCAAATGAACAAAAAGCAGTTAACTTATAAAAAATAAAAGAGGAGGAAAAATATGAGTTTAGTATTAAAAAATGTATCAAAAAATTTCGGTACCAAAAAAGCAGTAGATAACATTTCACTAACACTGGACAAACCTGGCGTATATGGATTACTAGGAACTAATGGTGCAGGAAAAACAACAACAATTAGAATGTTGTTAGGAATAATCAAGAAAGACAAAGGAGAAATCACATGGAAAGGAAAAGAAGTTGATAGAAAACATGTGAATTTTGGATATTTACCTGAAGAAAGAGGAGTATATCCTAAAACTATAATCAAAAATCAATTATTATATTTCGCAGAACTAAAAGGAATGAAAAAGTCAGAAGCTGAAAAGTCAATACAACACTTAGCTAAAAGATTAAAAGTTGAAGAATACTTAAATATGACAGCAGAAAAATTATCAAAAGGTAATCAACAAAAAATTCAATTTATGACTGCAATAATTCACGACCCAGAATTAGTAGTATTAGATGAGCCTTTTAGTGGATTAGATCCAGTAAATACCGAATTAATAAAAAATGTTATTATTGAGTTAGTAAAAAAAGGAAAATACGTAATAATGTCAGCACATCAAATGTCAACTATAGAAGAATTTTGTAGCAATATCTTAATTATGAATAAAGGAAAAGCAGTTTTACAAGGTAACTTAAAAGAAATAAAAGATACATATAAGGTAAATAGACTTGAAATAGATGTAAACAAAGATATAACTAAAATAATCAAAGATTTGGGTCTAGAAATTGAAATAGAAAAAAATAATCAATACAAAATTAAAATTGATAATGAAGAAGTAGCGCACAAGCTTTTAAACAAAGTAATAGAAGAGAAAATTCAAGTAAACAAATTTGAAATACAAAAACCAACTCTAAATGACATATTTATAGAAAAGGTAGGTGCATAAAATGAGAGATATAATAACAGTAGCGAAATTTACTATGAAAGAAATGATGAGAAGAAAATCTTTTATAATAGCAACAATTATATTAGTAATATTAATTATTATTGGTTTTAATGGACCAAAAATTATTAAATTCTTTTCAGGAGACAGTGGAGAAATGATGCAGGGCGAGAAAATAATAATTTCAGATAGTGAAAATGTTTATGAAGGAAAATTAAATGAATTAGACCAACAAAAACTAGAATACAAAATAGAAATAATTCCAAGTACATTTGATGAAATAAAAACAAAAATAAATAATAAAGAAGTAAAAGCTGGAATAATAATAGAAAGAAAAGGAAATGATGTATTATTTAGATATATTGTAAATGATACAATGGCTACAATGCCAGAAAATTTAAATGAAGCTCTACAAAAATTATATACTAATACTCAAGTTGAAAAATTAGGATTAACTGAACAAAAAATAAAAGAAATAATGCCAGAATTTGAAATGAATACAGAGCAAACTGAAGAAGTAAAAGGAAATTCATTTGTAATAATGTTAATTTCAGTACTATTATTTTATGCAATATATTTCTGTGCGTACCAAGTTTCAAGTTCAATAACAACAGAAAAAACATCAAAAATAATGGAAACATTAGTTACATCAACAAGCCCAAGAACAATAGTAATAGGAAAAACATTAGGAATAGGAATAGGGGGCTTAATACAAATGCTAATATTGGTATTAACAGCGGTAGTAAGTGCAAAACTGTTTTTAGACCCAATGCTATTAGAAATTGTATTAAGTTCAACTCAAATTACACCAATTGTAGGATTGCTTATGTTTGTATTCTTTATATTGGGATATTTCCTATTTGCAACATTGTATGCTGTAACAGGTTCAACAGTAAGCAAACCAGAAGATATTCAATCAGCTAATACACCAGTAATGTTATTAACTATATTAGGGTTTTATATAGGTCAATCAGTAATATCAACACCTGCTGGAAATATGGCTACATTTGGTACATATTTTCCATTATCTTCACCGTTCTTAATGCCTTTTAGAGTTATGATGGGAGTAGCGAGTGTGCAAGAAGTTATATTATCATTAGCAATTTTAGTGGCTTCAATAGCTGTAATTGCTCATATTGCAATAAAAATATATTCAAATGCTATCTTGAATTATGGTACAAAATTAAGTATACAAGACCTTATAAAAATGTATAAAGCCAAATAGATAAAATAATAAGAAACTCAAAGGAGCAATAAATTATGAATAATGTAAATATTACAGAAAAATATACTTTATGTATTTTAAAAGAAAAAAGAATTTATATGCAGAAAGGGTAAAACCATATCTAATTGTATCTATGATAATAGAAATGATGTTAGATGGAAATTTAGAAATTAATGATAAAGACAAGGTAATACTTTGTGACAAAATACCAACTATCAATTATAATAAAAAATTATATAACATTATAAAAGATATGAAAAAGGATAAAGTGCCTTTAAAAATCATTCTAAGATCTATTTGTTTTGGATTTTCAACTAAAAACTTAAAAAGTATTGTGAATTCGTTAAAAGATAGTATGCTAGAAAAAGAACTTATTACTTTAGAAAACAAAGGATTATTTGGTTATAAAGAGGTAATAAATATAGATGAAAATAAATTTAAAAATACTATAGAAGAAATAAAATCAGAATTTTTAAAAAAAGGAAACCTAACAGAAGAGTTGATTTTATTAGCATCTTTGTTGAATTCTGCTAAATTTCTAAAAAATATTTTCAACAAATATGAAAAAGAAGAGCTAAATAAGAGATTAGAAGAAATAAAAGATACAGAAATTGCAAAAAAAGTAAAGGTAGCACAAGCTACTATAAATACTATGAATGCTATAATAGCTACTATGATGGTAAATGCTACAAGACCTGTATAAATTTAATTTAGCTTGTGACTTGTAAAAACAAAGAAAGAAATAATAAATTATTAAATTTGTTATAAATGATGCTAGTAAAATTATATGTAAGTGTTCAAATAATAAATATTGCAATAACAGAAGAATTAAAAGCAAATTAAAAGGAATGTCTCCTGTGCAATACAGATGACATTCCTTTTAGTTGTATATATACTTCCGGCTATGCCGGTAGTAAAGAAGGCTTTAGCTTTGTAATAGACAAAACTCCCTTCATAATAT
>CANRCM010000047.1 GCA_947629085.1 uncultured Clostridia bacterium | reverse complement strand
AAACGCCTAAAAATTGACGTTTCTCTTACATTTGGAATTTACTTTTTCTTTTGGATATTACTTTTACAATTTACCAAATTTTTAAAAGCCTATAAATTCTTTAAACTTATAGGTTTTTATAGTACACAACTTTAATTCTATTTGTAATTTATGTAGCATCGACTAATAAATTTTAATAAATTAACTTTTGAAAAATTATAATTTACAAATAATCTAACTAGTAAAAAAATCAATTTAAATCTTAGAAATCTTAAAAAAAGACTTGACAAATCAAGTAAAATAGTGTAAAGTATATTAGCATTACAAAAAAGAAAGAGGTAATTACTATGGAAAAGAAAATTGAAGTGAGTATATTATGCCAATTATACGGTAAATTATTAACTGAAAAACAATTTGAATTCATAGATGATTACTATAATAATGACTTGTCATTATCAGAGATAGCAGAAAACAATGAAATTACTAGACAAGCTGTTAGAGACATAATAAAGAAAGGGGAGAAAAAACTTTTCGAATACGAAGAAAAGCTAATGTTTATGAAAAGGATGTTCAATCAAGAAAAAAGAATAAACAAAGTTTTATCAGAATTAACAAAAATACAAAAAAATTATTCAGATAAACAAATAGCAAATGTTTTAGAAAGTATAAAAAAAGAATTAAATTGCTTAGTATAGTTTGGAAAATTAAACGATAGGAGTTGAAATTATGGCTTTTGAAGGATTATCATCTAGATTACAAGAAATAACAAGAAAAATTAGAGGAAAGGCAAGAATTACAGAATCCGACTTGAAAGAGATGCTTAGAGAAGTTAAACTTGCACTTTTAGAAGCCGATGTCAATTACAAAATTGTAAAAGATTTTATAGAAACTATTAGAGAAAAAGCTCTTGGTCAAGATGTTTTAAAATCATTAACTCCAGGACAACAAGTTGTAAAAATAGTAAAAGATGAATTAGTAGAGTTGTTAGGACGGAACAGAAAGTAAAATTAATTTTACACCTAATCCACCAACAGTAATTATGTTAGTAGGTCTTCAAGGCTCTGGTAAAACAACAACAGCAGGAAAGTTAGCAAATTTACTTAGAAAACAAGGAAAAAATCCATTGCTAGTAGCATGTGATATTTATAGACCAGCAGCAATAAAGCAATTACAGGTAGTAGGTAAACAATTAAATATTCCTGTATATGCAAATGAAAATTCTAAAAATGTAGTACATATAGCTAAACAAGCGATGTCAACAGCAATTTCTAAACTTAATGATGTAGTAATATTAGATACAGCAGGACGTTTACATATTGATGAAGAACTAATGAATGAACTAAAAAATTTGAAAGCTGGAATTAAACCTCATGAAATATTGCTTGTAGTAGATAGTATGACAGGGCAAGATGCAGTAAACATTGCAGAAAAGTTTAATGAAGCTTTAGGAATCGATGGAGTAGTACTAACTAAATTAGATGGTGATACTCGTGGAGGTAGTGCGTTATCTGTTAAAAAAGTCACAGGAAGACCAATTAAATTTGCGGCAACAGGTGAAAAATTAAGTGATTTAGAAATATTTCATCCAGATAGAATGGCAAGTAGAATACTAGGAATGGGAGATATTTTATCAGTAATTGAAAAAGCAGAAGAATCATTTGATTTAGAGCAAGCAGAAAAAATGGAAAAACAATTAAGAAAAAAAGAATTTGATTTAGATGATTATTTAAGTCAAATAAGGCAAATAAAGAAAATGGGATCATTTTCTTCAATATTAAAGATGATTCCAGGAATGAATGCTTTAAAAGATGTTGAAATAGATGATAAGGAATTTATAAAAATAGAAGCAATTATATGTTCTATGACAAAAAAGGAAAAAAGAGATACAAGACTTTTAAATGCAAGTCGTAGACAACGTATAGCAAAAGGTAGTGGAACTACAGTACAAGACATTAATAAATTTATTAAATCATTTGAAATGACTCAAAAAATGATGAAGAAGATGAAAAGTAATAAAGGTGGAATGAAAAAGTTTATGAAAGGTATAGATGAAAATTCACTAAAAAACTTTAAATTTTAATTTTAAAGTTAATATTTAAATTTTGTTATTAATTTTTTAATTTTATTATATATAAAAATTTTTGGGAGGTGAAATAAATGGTAAAGATAAGATTACAAAGACAAGGAAAGAAGAAAGCTCCATTCTATCATATAGTTGTAGCTGATTCAAGAGCTCCAAGAGATGGAAAAATAATTGAACAATTAGGAACATATGACCCAATGACAGATCCAGCAACTATTATATTAAATAAAGAAAAAGTAGAACAATGGATCAAAAATGGTGCAAAACCAACAGATACAGTTAAGGATTTAATTGAAAAAGCAAAATAATTAAAATCCTGAAAGGAAGCAAAAATGAAAGAAATTTTAAAAATTATAATTTCAAATTTAGTTGATGATAAAAATGCTGTTGAAATAAATCAAATAGATGATGAAAAATCAATAGTATTTGAAGTAAAAGTTGCAGATAGTGATATGGGAAAAGTAATAGGAAGACAAGGTACACTTGCAAAAGCTATTAGAACTGTAATGAAATCTATTGCAGGAAAAGAACACAAAAAAATATCAATTGAATTTATAGGATAATTGGAGTAATTTTATATGACAAAATATCTTGAAATAGGTCAAATTGTTAATACATTTGGAATAAAAGGAATGGTAAAAGTAAAACCTTTTACGGATGATATTAGACGATTTGATAGATTAAAGAAAGTATATATCAAAAAACAAAATGTAAAAGAAGAATATGAAATTGAAAAAGTAAAATATCATAAAGAAATGGTATTAATAAAATTCAAAGGTATAGAAAATCCAGAACAAGCAAATTTACTTCGTAATAATTATTTAATTATAGATAGGAAGAATGAAGAACCTTTAGAAGAAGGTAGATATTATATAGTAGATATGATAGGTCTGGAGGTATATACTGAAGAAGGAGAATTAATTGGAAATTTAGAAGATATTTTTAATACAGGAAGTAATGATATATATGTAGTAAAAAATGAACTAGGTAAGCAAATATTATTACCTGCAATTAAGGAGGTAATAAAAAAAGTTGATATAGAAAATAAAAAAATAATAGTTCATTTAATACCCGGACTAGTTTGATGTGGAGGGAAAAATGAAATTTGATGTTTTAACACTTTTTCCAGAAATGTTTGATTGTTTAAATCAAAGTATTATTGGAAAAGCAGTAGAAAAAGAGCTAGTAGATATTAACTTAGTGGATATTAGAAATTTTTCAAATAATAAGCATAGAAAAGTAGATGATACTCCATATGGAGGAGGTTCCCGGGATGCTTATGATGCCAGATGTAGTATATAGAGCTTTTGAATCAGTAAAAACAAATGCTGCAAAAGTTATATATATGACACCACAAGGTAATAAATTAAATCAGAAAAAAGTAGAAGATTTATCTAAAGAGGAACATTTAATTATTCTTTGTGGACATTATGAAGGGATCGACCAGAGAGTAATCGATAAAATAGTAGATGAAGAAATATCTATTGGAGATTACGTATTAACTGGAGGAGAAATTCCTGCAATGGTACTTATAGATAGTGTAAGTAGATATATAAAAGGCGTTTTAAATAACGAATCTATTAAAGAAGAAAGTTTTTCAAATGGTCTTTTAGAATATCCACAGTATACTAGACCTGAAATATTTGAAGGTGAAAAAGTCCCAGAAGTTTTACTTTCAGGTAATCATCAAAATATAAAAAAATGGAGAGAAGAAAAGTCTCTAGAAATAACTAAAAATAAAAGACCAGATTTATTAAAAAATAAATTGAATTAAAAATGAAGTGCATATATAAGATGCACCGCTCTAAAATAAGTAAAAGGAGGAAATTCTAAAATGGATATTATAAAATCTATTGAACATGAACAATTAAAAAATAAAATACCAGAATTAAAAGTTGGTAATACAGTTAAAGTACACGTAAGAATTAAAGAAGGAAATAAAGAAAGAATCCAAGTATTTGAAGGAATTATTATAAAAATACAAGGTGGAGGAATAAATCAAACATTTACAGTAAGAAAAATTTCTTACGGAGTAGGTGTCGAAAAAACATTCTTAGTACATTCACCATTAGTTGAAAAAGTAGAATTAGTAAGAGTAGGTAAAGCAAGAAGAGCTAGATTATTCTACTTAAGAGACAGAATTGGTAAAGCTGCTAAGACTAGAGAACAAATAGGTGCTAGAATTGAAGATAAAGAAATTCAAATAAAAGAAGATTTAGTGGAAGAACCAATTGCAGAATCTGAAGAAGTACCTGTAGAAGGTGCTCAAGAAGAAGCTCCAGCTATAGAAACAGAAAATGTTGAAGTTCAAGAAACAGTAGATACTGTGAAAGAAGAAATAGTAGAAGATGTTAAAGAAGAACCAGTAAAAAAAGAAGAAAAAGAAGACAAAAAAGAAGAATAATATGTAAAAAATAAAAAACCATATTTTTGGTTTTTTATTTTTTGCATATTTTTATAAATTTTTTATACTAAACATATCTTCCATATTATATAGTCCAGAAGATTTATTTAAAATAAATTCAGCAGCTTTTATAGCTCCTTCTGCAAATACATTTCTAGAATAAGAAGTATGTTTTATTTCGAAAGTTTCAAATTCACCGAAAAATTGAACAACATGTTCACCAACAATATTTCCACCTCTAATAGAATTAATACCAATTTCATTTTTATCCCTTTTTTCTTTTTTATCATGTCTACTATATTCTATATGAAGCTTATTACCTAAAGAATTATTTATGGTATTAGCAAGCATTTTAGCAGTACCACTAGGACTATCTATCTTTCTATTGTGGTGAGTTTCTACTATTTCTATATCGGTATCTTTTAATAAAGGTGCAAGTAAAGAAACAATTTTTTTCATAATCATAATATCATAAGACATATTAGCTGATTTAAAAATAGGTATTTTTTTACTATACTTTTCTATTAATTTTTCTTCGTTTGATGTAAATCCAGTAGTTGCTATAACTAATGGAATATTATTATTTGAAGCATATTCAAGAATATTAAAAGTAGCGACAGGAACAGAAAAATCTATTATAACATCAGGCTTTTCTTTTATATTTAATATATTATCATATACAGGAAAAGCAAATTCTCCAGTTATATTTTTATCAAAACCACATTTTAATATTAGATTTTCATTCTGATTTATTAAGTCGCAAACAATTTGCCCCATTTTTCCATTACATCCGTTTACCATTACTTCTATCATAATTACTAAATCCTTTCTTATATTTATTTGCTAAATTTCATTAATTCATTTTTTAATAGTGTTTCTTTTTCAGTACTAATTTTTGTTAAAGGCAATCTAGGTATTCCATAATTATAACCCAACATATTTAAAGCAGCTTTAACAGGTATAGGGTTTACCTCGCTAAACAAGGACTTAATTAAAGGAATAACATCTAATTGCATCTTTTGAGCCTTTGAAATATTACCGTTTAAAAAATTATGTACCATGTTATGTGTATATTCAGGCAGTATGTGTGATAATACAGAGATAACTCCAATTCCACCTACAGATAATACAGGGACAATTTGATCATCATTTCCAGAATAAATATTTAAATTATCCCCACATAAATGTGCTATTTCAGCAACTTGAGATATATTTCCGCTAGCTTCTTTTATTGCTACAATATTTTCTATTTTTGATAGTTCTAAGCAAGTTTTAGGTTCTATATTAACACCAGTTCTACTAGGTACATTATAAAGAATAATAGGTAAAGTGACGTTTTTAGCAATTTCTTCATAGTGTTTGAATAAACCATTTTGAGTACATTTGTTATAATATGGTGTAACAATTAAAAGTCCATCAACTCCTAATTTTTCTACTTGTTTTGAGTATTCAATAACTTGTTTTGTATTATTTCCTCCAGTACCAGCAATAATTGGAATCCTTGAGTTAGAAGTTTTTACAGCACATTTTATTGTTGATAATTTTTCTTCAGTCGTCATAGTAGATGACTCTCCAGTTGTACCACAAACTATAATAGCATCTACTTTGTTTTGAATTTGATCTTCAATTAACTTTTCAAATTCTTTGAAATTCACACCATTTTCATTAAAAGGTGTACTGATTGCAGTTCCACAACCTTTAAATAAAATTTTTTTCATAATAATCACACTCCATAAAGAGTTTGCTATATAAATGTATTTACATTTATACCATATAAGAAATTATATTATAAAAAATAATAAAAAGAAATAAAAAATAAAAAATTTTAAAAAAAGTATTGACAAAGTAAAAAATAAAATATAAAATAAAAACAACAAAAGCGAACAACAATTCGAAGAACGGAAATTTGATAAGGGGTAATGTGAAATGAATATTGTAAAAAGAAGAATAAACACGAAAATATTAGTAAATAGCACAATAGAAAGACATCCTGTTCCTATATTAGGAATTGATTACAGAATAAGGATAGTTTATAAAAATATAAAAATAACTGAATTAGATATTGAAAATAAAACAATAAAAATATCATTACCAAACAAATATAAAAAAATATCAAAAAAAGAAATATTAGATTTTGCAATTGAGAAAATGTATGAACAAATAGCTAATGTTGAAATAGAAAGAGCAATGGAAAAAACAAGAATAATGTTAGGTTTTGCACCAGAAGAATATGACATATGTAAAATAGATAAATTAGGAATATGTAAAGATAAAAAGATAATAATAAATCCAGAAGTAGTAAAATATAGCAGAAAAGTAATAGATTATATTGTTTTACATCAATATTGTCATTTGAAATACAAAACACATTCAAAAGGATTTTATAGTATGATAAAAAAATATCAACCAAACTATAAAGAATGTGAAGCAATTTTATTAAATATATAAAAAAGAGTTGAAATTTCTATATATTAAATATATTAGAAAGATTTAATTCTTTTTTATTTATAAAACATGGACTTTTTTATAATAATATGATAATATTAATATGCTAAATATTGGGGTATCGCCAAGCGGTAAGGCATCGGACTCTGACTCCGACATTTCGTAGGTTCGAATCCTACTACCCCAGCCAGTCTGGATGCTTTTATGGGATTTTATATTTCTACAAAGACATCTTTCTTTATATAATGTTGTATCTTATCTGAATTTCTTTTTTAAATATAAATAATGACAAAATTAAATAATCTATGTATAATAAATGTAGGAAATGGCAAACCCACAAACGTGGTTTTGCCGAGAATATATGAAAATTCACATCTACTCGTCAAAGTATAGATGTGAGTTTTTTTATTTATGTAGTTGCTTATCTACCCAGTTTTTATACAGAACTGTAGCCAAGGCAATGTTTAATGTGATAGATATTAATAAAGAATTTTGCTTAACATATGGAGAGGTTGCTGAAGTATATGAAGCATGGAGAAAAAAGAAAGAAGACTTAGGAGAAGAATTAGCAGATGTTGCTATA
>CANRCM010000046.1 GCA_947629085.1 uncultured Clostridia bacterium | reverse complement strand
CATTAGTAATAACAATAATAGTGTTATTAATATTAGCAGGAGTAACAATTGCAACATTAACAGGAGAAAATGGAATACTAACAAAAGCAAATGAATCAAAGGAAAAAACAACAAAAGCAGGAGCATATGAAAAAGTAGAAATGGCAGTAGCAGGAAGTATAGGAGAAGATGGAGAGTTAGATTATGATGAATTAGAAAAGAACTTAAGTAAAGTAGAAGGAATAGATAAAAGTACAGTTCCAGAAGAAATTACTAAAGAAAGCTTTCTAATCACAGTAACAGTAGATGGAACAAAAGTTACAATAAAAGAAAATGGAGAAGTAGAATTAGCTTTTAATGCAGAAGAATGGGATAGAACAGCAGCAAGTGAAGATTGCTTTGTATGGAAAAGTGATAATAAAAACGAAGAAGATTATAACACTATTATAGGATATACAGAAAAAATAGGTAATTATTCTACATTAAGAGTACCATCTAGATGTAAAATAATAGAGATGACTAGTAACTATGATCTGAATATGCAGTCAAGATCGTTTGTAAGTAATATAAGAGAAGTAGAATTACCTAATACAATAATAAAGATAGGATATAGTGCTTTTACAGATGATAAATCATTAAAAAAGATAACAATCCCAAATAGTGTAACAAGTATAGGGACTGAAGCATTTTCTGGATGTACAAGCTTAACCAGTATAACAATCCCAAATAGTGTAACAAGTATAAGATTTGAGACATTTAAAGGATGTACAAATTTAACAAATATAACAATCCCAAACAGTGTAACAAGTATAGAATATCAAGCATTTAAAGGATGTACAAGCTTAACCAGTATAACAATTCCAAACAGTGTGGCAAGTATAGGAGTGAGGGCATTTGTTGGATGTACAAATTTACAAACAATAAATGTAAAAGGATATTTAGAAGCTCCATCAGGTTGGAGTGAATATTGGAATGAAGAATGTAACGCTACAATAAATTGGGGTCAATAATATTATAATGTAAAAACAATAAATCAGATGTCGGATTGTGCAGTTAAGTTATGCGGAATTCGGCATTTTGAGTTTTAAATATATAATGTAATAAGTAAAAATTATATTATATTTATTGAGTTATAACAAAAAAATAGTATAAAACTATTGCAAAATGAAAAAAATATGATATAATACTTAACAATAAATATAAAAACTATAACAAGGACAATATAAATATTATAATATCTTAAAGAGAGCCAAAGGTTGGTGTGATTTGGTAAGTAAAAATTATTTATTATCACCTTAGTTAGGTTGCTAGCCCAAATAAAATTAAGCTAGTCGTAAACCTGCGTTAAAGGAAACAAGAGAGTGGATTGTATTTTATTTAATATAAATTTACTAACTTAGGTGGTACCGCGGAATTTAAGCTATTTCGTCCTAATTAATAGGATGGAATAGCTTTTTTAGATTTTAGGAAACAACTATAATATTTTAATATTAAATAATAAAATTAAAACAAAAGGAGGAAAAAAATTTTATGTATAAGAAAGTTGAATTAAAAAATGGATTTGTTGGAATGGAACAAGATGTTGCAAAAGTATGGAAAGAGAAAGATATTGTAAATAAAAATTTTGCAATGAATGAAGGTAAAAGGAATTTTACTTTTTATGATGGACCTCCAACAGCAAATGGTAAACCACATGTTGGTCATATTGAAACAAGAGTTATGAAAGATATTATACCAAGATATAAAGTTATGAAAGGATATCATGTTGATAGAAAAGCTGGATGGGATACACAAGGATTACCAGTTGAACTAGAAATTGAAAAAAAATTAGGCATATCTGGTAAACAACAAATTGAAGAATATGGTGTAGAAAAGTTTGTAAAAGAATGTAAAAATAGTGTATTTACATATGTAAATATGTGGGAAGAAATGACTAACAAGGTTGGTTACTGGGTTGATATGGAAAATCCATATATCACATATGAGAATAGTTATATAGAATCAGTATGGTGGGGAATATCTCAGATGTGGAAAAAAGGACTTCTATATGAAGGACATAAAGTTATGCCATATTGCCCAAGATGTGGAACAGCACTTTCTTCACATGAAGTAGCACAAGGATATAAAGATGTAAAAGATTTAACATGTATTGCTAAATTTAAAGTAAAAGGAGAAGACAAATATATTTTAGCGTGGACAACTACCCCATGGACATTACCTTCAAACTTAGCTCTATGTGTTAACAAATCATATGAATATGCAGATGTTAAAGTAAATGTTGGAACTGAAGAAGACCCAGTATATGAAACATATGTATTAGCAAAAGATTTAATTGAAAAAGTATTGGCAAATAAAGAATATGAAGTCTTAAAAACATATAAGGGAACTGAATTATTGGGACTAAAATATGAAAGATTAATGCCTTTTGGTAAGGTTGAAGGAAAAGCCTTTGAGGTAATTCATGGAGACTATGTAAACTTAGAAGATGGTACAGGTATTGTCCATATAGCTCCAGCTTATGGTGAAGATGATAGTTTTGTTTCAAAACAAAATGGTATTACATTTATAAACTTAGTAGATAAAACAGGAAAATTTGTAGATGAAGTTAAACCATGGGCAGGAAAATTTGTAAGAAACTGTAATGAAGATATTTGTAAATGGTTAGAAGAAGAAGGAAAATTATTTTCTAAAGAAAAACATTTACATTCATATCCACATTGTTGGAGATGTGACACTCCACTTCTTTATTATCCAAAAGAGAGTTGGTTTGTTGCAATGACAAAACTAAGAGATAATTTAGTTGCAAATAATAATAAAATAAATTGGTATCCAGAAACAATAAAGACAGGAAGATTTGGAAAATTCCTAGAAAATGTAATTGATTGGGGTATTTCAAGAGATAGATACTGGGGAACTCCACTTCCAATTTGGTCATGTGAATGTGGACATCAAGAATGTATTGAAAGTATTAAGGAATTAAAAGAAAAAGCAATAGACTGTCCTGAAGATGTTGAACTACATAAACCTTATATAGATGAAGTTCATTTAAAATGTCCAAAATGTGGTAAAAAAATGACTAGATTTAAAGAAGTAATCGATGTTTGGTTTGATTCAGGCTCAATGCCATTTGCACAATTACATTATCCATTTGAAAATAAAGAAGAATTTGAAAAACATTTTCCAGCACAATTTATATCAGAAGCTGTAGATCAAACAAGAGGATGGTTCTATACATTACTTGCTATATCGACATGTATATTTGATAAAACACCATATGAAAATTGTATTGTTCTAGGGCATGTATTAGACGAAAAAGGACAAAAGATGTCTAAATCAAAAAGAAATGGTGTAGATCCAATGTTATTATTAAATGAAGTTGGTGCAGATGCTACAAGATGGCACTTTTATACATGTAGTGCACCATGGCTTCCTACAAGATTAGGAATAGATAGTGTAAAGGAAACACAAAGAGGATTTTTAAGTACATTATGGAATGTATATTCATTTTATGTTTTATATGCAGAAATTGATAAATTTAATCCTTTAAAATATTCTGATTTTAAAATAACAAATGTAATGGATAAATGGATTATTTCTAAATTAAATACATTAGTAAAAGAAGTAGATAATAAATTAGAACAATATGATGTAACATCTGCAGCAACATTAATAGAAGACTTTACTGATGAACTTTCTAATTGGTATGTACGTAGAAATAGAGAAAGATTCTGGTTAACTGAATTGACTGATGAAAAGATTGGAGCATATGTAACTTTATACAAAGTTTTAACAACATTAGTAAAGGTATCAGCACCATTTGTGCCTTTTATAACAGATGAAATATATCAAAATTTAGTTGTAGGGTTAGATAGTAATGCACCAGAAAGTGTTCATCTATGTTTATGGCCGGAGGTAGATGAAACTAAAATTGATAAGAAGTTAGAAAAAGAAATGGATTTAGCATATAAAATCGTAAAACTAGGGCGTAGTAGTAGAAATTCAGCTAATATTAAAAATAGGCAACCACTATCAGAAATGTTAATTTCTATAGATACATTACCAAAATACTATGAAAATATTATTAAAGAGGAATTAAATGTTAAAGAAATAAAATTGGGTGCAGAAATGTCTAAGTACGTAAATTTTGAAATAAAACCAAATTTACCAGTACTTGGAAAACAATATGGAAGATTAATACCTAAGATAAAAGAAGAAATTTCAAATAAAAATCAAATGGATTTAGCAAATACAGTAAAAAATGGTGGGGTAGAATATATACAAATAGATGATACCCAAATAGAACTAAATTCAGATAATCTTTTAATTACAATGCAAGGTAAAGAAGGATATACGTTTAGTGGTGAAGGAGAAATAGGAGTTGTATTAGATACACATATTACGCCAGAATTAAAAGAGGAAGGATATGTACGTGAAATATTATCTAAAGTACAAAATATGAGAAAAGACAATGGATTTGAAGTTTTAGACAATATAAATTTATATGTATCAGGAAATGAGATGTTAGAAGAAATTGTTAAAAAACATGAAGAATTAATTAAACATGATACATTAGCAGTAGACGTTTTATATAATTATAAAGATATTTCGTATGTTGATACAAATATAAATGGAGAAAATTTAAGAATTCAAGTTGAAGTAGTAAAGTGATTAAATGAATATATAAATTAACCTATGTCAATTAAATTATAGTAAGATTTTTATAAAAGTTTAATCTAAATAAAATCAACATTATGTTGACAAAAACAATAAAAAATGTTATACTGTAAATACTTTAAGTTGATTCGCTCTTAAAAGAGAGCAAAAGGGAGTAATCAAAAATTAGATTAGAGGGAAAGCTTTAGTGTATATTGAGCTTTCCCTCGACCCATATATGTTGATTTTATAGTTTAATCCAATCATTGAAAAAGTTTAGAAATATGTTCTTAAATTACATAGTATAAGGTTAGAAAGGAGAATAAATTTGAATCTTTTTGAAAATATAGAAAAATTAATTAGTAATAGAAATATAGAAAATAATATTAATATAGAAGAAAATAAAATAAAAATAGATAATAAAGATATATCTCAAAATGAAATTGATTTGGCACAAAATCTAAATGCTATAGAAAATTTTACAGTTGATAGAATAGAAGAAAATAAAGTGGTTTTAGAAGATAGAAATACAGGCAAAACATACGATATAGAAAAAAGCAAATTGCCAGATAAGATAAAATCAGGAGATATCATAAAAAAAATAAATGGTAAATTTTTTATTGATAAATTAGAAACCAAAAGTGTAGAAAAACGAGTAAAAAATAAGATGGATGATTTATGGAATTAAAAAGGGGAATACAAATGAATAAAAGAAAAAATAATAGAATTAATAAAAAAAATAAAGAACTCATAATAACATTAATAAGTTTTGTAATCATATTAGTAACATCTTTATTGGGAGGAAAATTATATTTAAATTCAAATAATAATTTAAGAGAACACAAAGCATTTGGAGATATAAGCACTGATAAATTACAGGTCAATTTTATAGATGTTGGACAAGCAGACAGTATATTAGTAAGTAATAAAAATGAAACTATGTTAATTGATGCAGGAAATAATGAAAATGGAAAAGATATAGTTGATTTTATTAAAGAAAAAGGTATAACTAAGATTAATTATTTAATAGGTACTCATCCTCATGCAGATCACATAGGAGGGCTAGATGATGTTATTAAAAGTGATTTAGAGATTGATAATGTTTATATGCCCAAAATCCAAACAAACACAAAAACATTTGAAGACGTATTAGATGCAATACAAAGTAAAGGGCTGAAAGTAATAGCTCCTCAAAAAGGAGATGCTTTTAAAATAGGTGATGCAAATTGTGAAGTTATGACAGATAGTATATTGGATAAAGAAAATCTAAATTTATCATCTATAGTAATAAGATTAGCATTTGGAGAAAATAGTTTTTTGTTTATGGGTGATAGTGAATTAGAAAATGAAAAGGCAATAAGTTGGCCAAAAACAGATGTATTAAAAGTTGGACATCATGGTTCAAATACAAGTAGTTCAGAAAACTTTTTAAGCCAAGTTAATCCACAATATGCAGTAATAATGGCAGGAAAAGATAATACTTACGGACTTCCAAAACAAAAAATATTAGATAGATTAAATAAAATAGGTGCAAAAATATATAGAACTGATGAAAATGGAACAATAACCATGGTTTCCGATGGAAAAACAATAGAAATACAAATAAATTAAATAATTTAATATCTTTAGATATATTTAGGGAGAAATAAAATGATTTATAAAGAGGAGATTGTTAAAGATCTAAAAATAAAAGGATATATTAATAAAAAAATAAATTATCAAAATTTTTTGGAGTTATATGCTCCATATAAAAATTTTTATACTGAAAAAGAATTTGCTTTTGTAATAGGAATTACACAGGCAGCATATAAAAATATGAAAAATGCAGGAAAGAACGTTATTGTTTTGAAAACAGAAAAAAAAGAAATTACATTAGAAGAAAAAGAAGAAATAAAAAAAGAATTAAAAGAAAGAGGATACTCAAATTACAAAATTGATTATGAAGAATTTAAAAGATTATATGAAGAATATAAAGATAGAGTGCAAAATGAAAGAGAATTTGCTTCTGTATTAGAAATTAGTTATAGTAATTACTTACATATAAAAAATGAAGGAAAAAAAGCCATTATTTTAAAAACTAATAATAAAACAATTAAATTAGAAGAAAAGCAAGAAATAATAAAACAATTGAAAAAAGAAGGATTTGAAAATAAAAAAGCAAATTATTATCAATTTAAAGAATTACACAATCGATTCAAAGAAAAAGTAGAGGATGAAAAAGAATTTGCAAATATTGTAGGAATTTCAGATAGTAGCTATTATCATATGAAAAATGATAATAAATCAGCAATTATATTAAAAAAATATATAAAAAAAACAAAAAAAGAAATAAAAAGAAAAGTAAGAGAAGAATTAATAAAAAAAGGTTATAGAAATAAAAGTATAGATTATATAGAATTCAAATATTTACATAATCAATACAAAAAATATGTAGAAGATGAAATAGATTTTGCAGAAATACTTAGAATTAGTTATGATAATTTCATGTTAATGAAACATAGTAATAAAAGAGTTATAATTTTAAAAAATATTGATAAAGAGATAAAATATATCGTTTCAAATAATATGAAGTGGTACAGCAAAGAAGAAATTGAAGGAATAGCATATCAAAGAGAAAGAAATATAGAAGATTTTCTAATCACAGTTTTTGGAAATGATTATAAATTATATGAAGAAACTTTATTAAAAAATAAAAAAATTTATTTGGGAAAAGGAAGAGTGAGTAATAAATTTTTAGAAAAGTATGCTAAAAAAATATTAGAGATATCTAAGGAGGTTTCAAAAGAATTTGCAGATTCTTCAGAGATAGAAGATGAAATAATAATGTATGTGATTGAAAATTTTCTATATGTAGAAAATAATTTTAAAGATGAAGAACAGATTGAAGAAATTTTAAGAAAAGAAATAAAACGAAAAGCAAGACAAATAGCCATAAATAACTACTTCCAAGGAAAAAGAGTAGTTAGTTTAGATGAAGGAATAACTTTTTACAAAAAAGGTTCAATAAAACAATTAACAAGACAAGTAGTATATAGAAAAATTAAATTCAATAAAGAAATAGAGATCAAAGAAGAGAAGACAAATAATAATATTTCAGATGCATGTATTGACAAAATGAAGTTATATTTAGAAGAAGGAAAAGAAAAAAAAGAAATCATAGAATTGGTTTCAAAAGAAATGAAGATAGATAAAAATAAAATGCTCGAAATTGTAAAAAAAGAATTGATAAGGAGAACACAAGGAATTACACATATAGATAATGAAGAGAGAGAAGCTTTTTAATTAAAATATAGGTTTAAAATAGATATGACACACTAAAAAATAAAAATAAATATAGGAAATACCAAAAATATGATAAAAT
>CANRCM010000045.1 GCA_947629085.1 uncultured Clostridia bacterium | reverse complement strand
CTTAAGGCTCTGCTTGTAATATAGCCTTTTAGGCGTTATGAGTAAAATACCTCCGGCTTAGCCGGAGGATATTTATTTTATATTTTAATTGCTATACATATGATATTGATTTTTTGGTTTGGTTCATTTCGATAATTTATGGTCATCATTTTCATAGCTTTGCAATTTTTTAAGTAATGTATATTTTGATTTTATATATTATTTTGATAATGCTGTTATTCTATTTTTTCTTCACTATGATAAAATCCTTTTATATTTTATCAAAAATATTAAATTTAGCTATAAAGTTTATATGCACCACTACTATTCAAAAGCATTCAAAAAAGCTTTAATTTTTTCTATTTCTTAATTAATTTTTATTTTGCTGCCATTTTAACATTGGATATCCTTTACCAGATTGAATCCAAAGTTCTCCTAGTTCTTCGGCAAACAAATCGCTTTTTAGCTTTTCTTCATCTATTGAGACACTTTCACTTTCTGTATTGGTATTATCTATTGTATTCAAATAATATATTTCGCTTTTTATTCCAGGCTTGCCAGTTATACTGTCAGTAACTACATTATTTTTTCCTTCTAGATATTGAAAGATTCCCGCATTATAGAATTTACTTATTGTTAGATTATCTTTTATACCACTGTCACCATACACTATTCCGCCTGCACGTCCTCCTCCGGGCACTATAATTCTACCAATATTATAACAATTTGAAATATTTATTGTATCTTTATGCCAAGTATCTATCTCTCCACATAATCCGCCTGCATTATTTCCTTTTATAATTCCTGCATTGTAGCATTCTTTCATTATAGTAGCAGAACCACAATATTCATATCCAAAAATTCCTCCTGCATTACTACTTGTAGATATTATAGTTCCTTCATTTCCACATCTTTCAAATTCTCCGTCTTCCATTTCCAGAAATTCCTCCTGCAGAAACATTTGAATTTACATCAGATAAGTTTATGCAGTTAATAATTTTTCCTTCATTGAATCCACATATTCCACCAGTAGCAGCTACATTTATTCCATTTATTTTTCCTTTTCCTAAAGTTAGATTTTTTACTATTCCACCTCTGATAATTTTTCTAAATAATCCACAATATTTAGAATAATTTATGGTTTCGCATTCTTCATTTATATAAATATTTTTTATAGTTAAATTATTTCCATCAAAAATACCTTTAAAATTTTCTATTGGCATAAATCCTTTACCTTTATTAGACAATTGAGTTTTTAACTCTGTACTTCCGTCACCACCTAAATAACTATCATATTCTTTTGTTTTATAATCATTGTATGAAGATATAGAATTAAAATCTAATGTTCTTATTAATTTTATGTTTTGTCCTTCATAGGTATTTCCATTTTTAACATTTTGCGAAAAGGAAATTAAATCTTCTATGCAATTGATTTGAAACGGCTCTTCTTCAGTTCCTTTACAAGTTCCGTTTTTTGTTATATCACCAGCATAATCAATTTCTTCTCTTCTTATTGCCTCTGAAATATTCCCATTATAATCTACTTCATAATATCTATCGCTATCAAATTTTATAATAACTATTTCTTCATTTGAGTCTATAATAAAAGCTTTATTATTTTCTTTTGAATTTTGATTTAACGCTTCTTGAAGTTCATCTTGAGTAAAATTTTCTCCCATATTTTTTGCTCTTGCTTGCGTCACAGATAAAGCTATTATTTCTTTTTCTTCTCCTATTTCTGTGGCTTCCTTTACCTCTCCAGTCTTTTCTAATAATCCATTATCTCCTGTTAATGTCATAACTGTTACTCCTACAAGTATTAATAAGACAATTATTGTAATTACTAACGCAATCAGTGTAATTCCTTTATCTTTCATTTTATATTTCCTTCCTATTTATTTTAAATTTTTTATACAAAACACAAAAACAATACTAAAGACCTATTTAAAATAAATTTTTAGTATTGTTTCATTTATTTCTTTTTTATAATTTTGTTATTTCCTAAATATCTGTATGTATATAATAAGATTTTAGCCATTTTTATCTTATGTATCATTTTATCCCTTCTTTTAATTTATTTTACAAACATTTTATTTTTCTTCTTTTTTTAATTTTGTTAACCTATTTTCACAGTTATTTGTAAAAACAAATAACGTTCCTAAATATACCATAATAATTATTGGAATCGTAATTCTTCCAACAGGAATTCTTGTAATAGCGATAATACTAAATAAAGTAATTTGTGAAATTGCTATACCAATTATTGTTTTTACTAAAACTTTTATAGCTCCTAATTTTCTATATCTTATCATCATATATAGTACAATTAAAATACTTGATAATCCAAACGCAAAAATATATGGTTTAATTAAATCTGTTAATTTCATATTTGGAGTATGTTTTATCTCAATGTTATCTGAAACTAATTCTGTAGAATATTTTTCATTTACTTTTTCTACTAACTGTTCTTTTTGCTCTTCCGAAATTTCTTTAGCTGTTATACTAACTGTATCTTCAAATACTTCTACTTTTTGAATGATCACTTCATTATTTTGAAATACTTCATTTGTTATATTTTTTATATCTGCTATTTCAAAATCTTTTTCTATATTTAATTCTACTCTATTATTACTTTGCATACTTAATTCGATATTAAATCCTTTTGTAGCAACTACTGCTATTCCTGCAATAATAACAATAGCAAGAATTATAAATATCGCTTTTATTTTTTTAGTTAATTTTTTCATTATTTCTTACCTCCTACTTGTTATCATTTATTCTAAATAACAGATTTGTTACTATTGCATTATATGTTGCAATTAAAACTATTCCCCAGAACATTACCATTCCAAAACTACTAATATATGCCCATCCTCCAAAGCAAAATACTATTATAGCTATACAAATAGGTATTATTCTTAAAAAAGATTCTTTGTACGATTCTTTTATGTTTTCTCCGATTGTTTTGCCCTTTTCTTTTTTTATATTTGACATTATCTTATATATAAACATGTAATTTAATATCAATGTTATTACTATTCCTAATATTCCTTGTATAGATAAATCTACATTTGTATAACGAATTAATAATAAGAAAATTGAAGCTAGACCTATATAAGATATTACTCCTAGCAAGCCTTTTGTTCTATATTTAACTATCAATAATATTAATGCTATACATGTTATTCCTAATACTACATATGATATTATATTTAATTCATTATTTGTTATATCTGATAAAATATATTCGTTTCCTCCCACTGTATATTTTGCGGGCATTTGTCCATTATTTAATATTACTGCCATATTAGTAGCTTGTGTAATATTTTCTTGTAAATTTTCGTTATCAGTTGTAGCATTTCCCATAGACAACTGTAATTTTCCTGTTTCTATTGTTTCATCAAAAGCTGTTGAAAATAATTCTTGTTCGTCAACCATAAATGTTACCTTTTTTTCAGATGTAGATGTATCTTCTTCATCTGATATATCTACATTTTCAGATACCTCTTCACTATCTTCTGCAGTTTCAGTTTTTACATATTTATTAGTTATATCTTTTAACTTATCTGATCCTTCTTTGGTAAATTCTATATTTAAATAAACTATTGTCCCTGATGAAGTAGTTGATGTACTACTATCTGATCCATACATTACATTTACTAATTTTATATCATTATTATTTATTAAAATTTCTTTCGTTTCACTATCAATTATTTGAAATTCGCCTTTTTCTGATAATTCACTAATAATTGAATCTGTTGAATCATTTTCTGGTATTTGTACTAAAATATCTCCTGTACTTTCATCTAATCTTATATTATATTCTTCTACTTTTAATTCTTTAAGTCTTTTTTCTATAATATCTTTAGATTTTTTATAATTATTTACATTTAAATCTTCTTCATTATTATATGGTGTTTCTTCTTTAACATATCCTTTTTCTGATAATTCCTCTTCTGTTAAATTATCAGCATCGCTTACTTCATTTCCTTCACTATCTTTTATTGTTGTTTTATTAGTTTTATCTACTGAAAGAGTTATATTTCTTGAGCCTTTTAAATCCATCATATAAGAATAATCTTTAACTTTATTCTCCATTCTATTTTGTATTGGAACATAAATTCCCCAAAAAGCTACCATCGTAACCAAGACTGTTGCTAATAATATTGTTAAAACTTTTAATTTCTTCATGATTTTCCTCCGTTATATATTTTTTATAATTACAATTTTTTTAACTGTTATAAAATCTTTTTTGATTTTATATTAAATTAAAAAAAATATCAACTATTTTTATAAAATTATTTAAATATTAATTCACTTCATAATTAATTATTTCTTCTTTACTTGCATTATTAGCTTTGTCTATTATTGTACTTTCTGGTATTAATATCTGTATTTTTTGATTTTTTAATAATTTAGTTATTTTTATTTCATAAATCAACTCATTTAATATTTTTTCTATTTGATTTATTTCATAATTCTTTGTTTCTTCTTCATCTATTTTTACTTTTATTTTGTCTAAATTATTTGATTTTATATTACTTTCTCTTATTTTAATTTGTATACTAACATTATAAAATATTTTATTTGTTTCTTTATACATAGTATTTTTTATATTCATTAATTCTATTTTAGGAATATTCATATCTATATCTATTTTTGCTACCAATATTTCTTTTTGTTCAATATATTTAGCATAATTTAAAATTGATAATAAACTTATAAAAACTATACATAAAAACACTACTTTTTTTATCATTTTTCACCTCTATTTTATACTTCTTTCTGTTCATAATATATTTTCATTTTTATATTTTCTAATATTTCTTGATCAGAATTTTCTTTTAATAATACTTCTATTGTATAATTATCTTCTTGTTTATTATTTTTATTTAATAAAAATTTTTCTGTTTTATTTCTTGTTAATTTTATTTCTTCTCCCTCTTTATAAATTTTATATTTAATATATTGACTTTGATTTGATAAAAACTCAATATAATATTCCATTTCTATTTCATTTATTTTTTCTTCACTATAATTTTTAACTTTAAAGTTATATATTTGATTTTTAAATTCAGTTATATTAAGTATTTTATCCTCTTCTATTGTAATTATTGGTTGTACTATTTTTGAACTTACATTTATATTTGTTATACTAATATATTTAGAAAAGCTATTTTTTGAAATCATTATTATTCCTACTATTAAAATAATTATTATTATTTTATTTTTCATACATTAAACTCCTAATATTTATTATAAAAGTGAGGAAAAGTATGACTTGTTCCCCACTTTTATTGTATAAAGGCTAAATATTTACATTTTTATATTCTATAATTTTATCTGTTCTCCACTTACATGAATTGTAAATATGTAATCTCTAATATTTTGTACATCTTCGCTATCCATCAAATTATTTTTTATAATTTCTTCTTCGGTACTACCTGTTTCAAATTCCCATTTCCATTTTATTTCAAATGTTCTTGTTTTATCTTTATCATTTACATCAATTGTTCCTGTTAAATCTTCTTCCATTTGCTTTAATGAATCAAACTCTTTTTCATTTAAAAAAAATTTTAAATTTCTGGGTTTATTTGTTTCTTCTATGCAAACAACATTATATCTTATTTTTGTTTCTGATCCTGTTGCATCTATAAAAATTGTAAAGTTTCCACTTGTCCCAGGGGCTAGTTTGGTTGCAAGTGTATCTTTATTATTGTTAATAGGCTCTAAAGTTATCTTTTGGTCTTTTTCTTTTTTATCATTAACTGTGAAATTATAAATAGCTATTGGATTATTGCTTTCTATTTTTAAGGATCTAATATATGGCTTGACTGTTTTTAATATTATAAAAATAATTAGTATAATTACTATTAAAAATACATATCTTAATATTTTTTTGTTTTAATCAAAGGCATCCCTCCTAACATTATATATTTTTAAAATTGGGTTTTGTTTAGATTAATAACTTTCGATTTAAATTATTGAATTTAAATTAAAATTATAGAATTATAAAAATGTAAATTGATTATAAATACAAAAAATGAATCTGTCAATTATTTTTACGATTTTTTATAGACTTTTCATCGCAAAATTCGACAAATTCATTTTTTTATTTTCTATTAACTCCTATTATTCCTCCTAATATTCCAAATATAGCTCCTGTTATTATCATTATTATACTTTGTAAATTAAGTCCAAATTTCCAATTTAATATACTTGAAATACTATATAATATTAATAAATATATTATACCTATTAATCCTCCATTTAACATTCCATTCTTTTTTATGTTTTTAGTTGATATTGAACTACCACATAGTATACTTAATGCTGTTGTTACTATTATTACAGGAGTTATTGTATTTTCACTAACATTTGTATATACCAATATAGTTGCAAATATCAATAAAACTATTATTGTTATTATTAATGATATTCCTACTCCCTTAAATATATTTTTTGTATTTCCCATTTGTTCTTCCTTCTTCCTTTTTGTTTTCTATTCAATATATATGTATCTAAAGAATCAAATATGCAAAATATTAAAATTTTATTCATTAGTATATTTAGTTTTTTATTGTTTATTATATGTATTACATTTGCTTATAGAAATACTAATTATTTTTTATTGTTTCTATTGTTACTACCTTAAAATTAATTCATATAATAAACAATATTTTAAATAAGGATTAAAAAATATTAGAAAGTATTATATTTTATTCTAAACTCCAAATATTATAATTATAATTTTTCTCTCTACTTATTACTGTTTTTGTTCCATTACTTTTTTCTGATAATTGAACATCTGGCGATAGAAAAACTAAAATACGTATCCCATATGCAGCTCCCAATGCTCCAAAACGGCCATCGCGAATACCACGACCACCGAGGACTCATACAATCAATACCATCAGGAAGATTACACGCATTGGAAAGCCAATAATATGAATAATTATCTATTAAAGATTCATATTTCGTACCATAAACAGATTGAAAAATAGAATCTGTATGCGTATTTGTGTCAACTGTTTTTTGGTATTTACTATACCATTCATCCAATTTAGTTTTTGTTAAAACTGTTGCAGTTACTGCTCCATAATACGAATTCACATACATATTCCAATCCCTTGGTGTATAATTGGTTCCTAATTTTAAAGTTTCTTCTTCCCCTTTTGCTTTATCATTTACATTTCCAGTCAAAATATATTCACTTATATAACCAGCTTTCATTCCATACGAACAATGATAATAGTCCTCTGGGCATCCTGCTGAAATTAATGTCATTGCTCCATTTTCTGCTACATCAAATAATCTCCATCCTGTTATTTCCTGTTTTGTATCATCACTTCTAGTTACTTGTGCATAATTATACGATGAAGAATATGGAGTTGCGTTTCCATCTCTACTGCTTCCTTCTGTAAAACCTCCAAATTCATAACCATTTGTTGGTAAACTTGTTGAGTTATTTGCTTCTTTTTTTGCTCCTGTATTTTTTATTTTATCCATATCTTCTTTTGTCCAATTTCCTGCTGTATAATTTATAAAATCACCTATATGTAATTTTCCTTCTATTTTTCCTGTATTATCAAATATATCTTCAACATTTACCACATTTTGTATATTTACATTTCCATTTATATCTATTTTAAAAGTATATTCTTTGTATTCTACTTTTAATTCACCATTTCCTTTATCTGTTACTTTTGCTTTTAAATTTGTTTCTAAATTTGTTTTTGCTAAACTTGATTGATAATTTCCTTGATTATCAAAACTTCCAGCTATTTCTAATTGCACTTCCTCTAGTGCCTCTTTTTCAGCCATTTCTTTTTTTGCTTTATCTGTCTTCATTAATATTCCATTTTCTCCTGTCAATGTTGCAATCGTTATTCCTACTAATATTAATAACACTATTATTGTTATTACTAATGCTATTAATGTTATTCCTTTCGTTCCTTTTTTCATATTTTTATTCCTCCTTTTACTTTTGGTATGTAAAATGCTTAAACGCAAAAAGGCAAGACTAAGCCTATTTCTTTTTTACTTTTTATAGGCTT
>CANRCM010000044.1 GCA_947629085.1 uncultured Clostridia bacterium | reverse complement strand
ATTTTGGTTAGATATTTAGTAAAAAATAAATTCTACCAAAACCTAAACCTGTATATTTATCAGTATTTTTAAGAAATGGAATTTTTAAATCCATTTAGATTTTGAGACCACCCTGTCTACCAGTTACAGCATAACTACATATTTCATCAAATCACATTTTGGTTAAATTTTAGTTAGATATTTACTTTTTTAATCTAACTAAAACCTTAACCTAAATTAACTACATTGTTTTATGAATTATAACATAAATATTTTAAAACTTGCACATCTATCTGTTTTGTAACACCTATGTATAAAATATGTACTAATATATATTAGCACATATTCTTTTTATTGTCTATATTTTTTATTTTATTTTTTACTTGTTTTTTTATGTCAGTATCATATTCATATACTGTTACTGTTTTTATATTAATTTCTGAAAAATCATTATTTTCATCTTTGAATTCTATTATTTTAAAACTTTCTTTATTTTTAAGTTTTGATTTCAATTTATTTATATCTACTAATATTTTTGTTGATAAGTCTTGTCCTACTGGCAAAGTTTTATTTTGATTGTCATAGAAAATGCAATTTGTATAAGCAATTCCATTTGTTCCTTCATTTAAATTAAATTTGTAGAAATTAATTTTATTACCGCTTCTATTTATATTTTCCATTATCTCTTTTTCTGGATTTATATTAAATATATTTATTTGTTTATCATCTATTTTACTTTCTGTTATTGCTTTATATACAGATATATTTTCTGGAATAACTGTTTTTATTAAAGCATTTTTTATATTTGATAATACTCTTTCTAATGATAATTTAAAACTTATATTATTTGTATTTTTATTAATTTCTAATATATTAAATTTATCTTTTGGAAATTCTCTATGTTTTTTATTATTTATTTTTGATACTTTTGTTGAATCTTGAAGCAGTCCTCCAAATATATCAAATTCTTCATTGTCCGATAATGTTTTTTCTTTTATAGCCTCTTTTTTTAATTCTTTTAAAGTTGTTTCTATATCTTTAGGTACAAAATCATTTATTTTAATCTTATTTAATAATTCTAAAATATTTGTTGTTGTAATATATAAACTATCTGTTTCATCTCTATTTAAAATTTTTCTTTGCATTTTATCCATTGTTTTCCCAAAATTTTCTAAATCTTGCTCATAATCAAATATCTTTATTACTTTTTTTACAACATTAATCTCTTCTTCTTCTCCTTCAGGTAAAGTTTTCATTTCGTCCTTATTACTATATTTCCAAAATTCAAATATACTTTTTTTATGACTATCTATTTCCTGAATAAAGGCTACTGCATTTTCTATTTTTTTCTTCATGTTTTTATTTTTTAACTTTAAAGCATTTATATCCATAACAATATTTTTCAATTCAGTTTCTTTTTCTTGGATATCTTTATATAATTCTACTAATTCTTCAATATTATAATTTTCTTTTTTTATTTTTTTTCTCTTAATTGTTTTTTTCTCGTTTTTTTCTAATTCTTTTACCTCACTAATCAATTGTTTTTTATTTTCTTTCATTTTTACTTTATTATTTTTCTTACTGTATTTAAAATAATATCTAAATTTTCCAAAAAAAGATTTTTTGCATTCCAAGAATGTTGATATTTGTTTTTCTTTTGCTAAATACTCAATTTCTTGAGTTGATATTTCAGCTTTCAATTTTTCCAATTTTTCTTTATTTTCTTTAATTAAATCTTCTGCTACTTTTTGTTTATCTTCTCCTATACTGTACTCATCAATTAACCATTCTGATATGTTATCATATTCTATTTTTTCATTTTCTAAATAAAATTCTATTTCTCCTTTTCTACTTATGTTAGTTTTAAAATTAAAATAATGTGGTAATTCAGTTTGTAATATAAACATTGCTTTTAGTAATTTATAAAATTTTGTAGCCTCTTCTTTGTTTTTTAATGTTTTTTTATAGCAACTTTTTACTTTATGATATACTCCTGTTTCTCCTATTATTTCAATCTTCAATTTGTTTGTTTTATCATATACTTCATAAACTAATGGCCAATCTTTTGTAAATAACCATAAATAATTTCCTATATCTTCAAATTCTGATTTTTTAAAATAATTATTACTATATTCTACATTTCTTATTGGTACAAAGATTTTTTCATTTTTATTATTTTCTATTTGTTTTTTTAATAAATAGAAAAATGTTGAATATTCTAAATCTTCTGTTGGTACTATCATAAAATATTGATCCGTATTTTCTGAATAATATATTTGCCATAAATAATTATTCTCATATTTCACTTTAAATGGTATTTTTTTATTTAATTTAGCTTGTTCTTTTTCTATTTTTTCAATATCATTAATATTTACCTGTTTTAACATATTTAAAAAAATTGTATGTTTTAAAATATTTTCTTCTTTTGTATCATCTAAATACTCTTCTAAAGGTGATGATTTTTTATACTTTTCTTCTATATCATCTAATCTGTTTGTTGGAGATAGTAAAATTTGTATGTTTTTTATAGGTACATATCTATATTGTTTATATTGTTTTTCTTCATAAAATTTGGGGATTCTAAATTCTAATGGTTTATAGTTTATTAATTCTTTTGGTATATTTTCTAAATCTAATCCTAAATATTCTAATTTTTCTTTTATACTTTTATTTATAATTTTTTTAGGCAATTTATATACTCCTTCCTATTTTTATTTTATTATGCTATAAAAATTTTCAAATTCATATCCTTTTTCTCTTAATATTGCAATAATTTGAGGTAAGGTTTCTGCAGTTACTTTTTTTAGAGCTGCATCATGCATAAGTACTACTATATTGTTTTTTTCTCCTATTGTTTCTGAAAGTCTTTGTAATTCAAATTCACTAGATAAGTCATTTGTTTCTGCATCTCCATTAAGAGCATTCCAATCTATATTTACTATATCATTTTGATTTAATATTTCTTTTGCTTGTTGTTTTATTTCTGCATATCGACTACTTAAAAATCCTCCTGGAAATCTAAATAAATGAGAATTATATTCTGGATTTCCTATGGCATTTCTTACTTTTTCATTACATGCATTAAATTCATCTAATACTGATTGTGGTGATGAATATATTTGCGTATATACATGTGAATATCCATGATTTGCTATGTAATGTCCTTCATCATACATTCTTTTTACCATATCTTTTCTATCGTCTACGTTACAACCTAGTACGAAGAATGTTGCTTTAACATTTTCGTTCTTTAAAACATCTAGAATTGATGAAGTTATTTGTGATGGTCCATCATCAAATGTTAAAAATGCTCTTTTTTTATCTGCCTTATAAATATTTTCTATATTTTTCCTCCCTGCATCAGTTAAAATAGGATTTCTTTCTTTTTTTATTCTTTCTTCCTCTTCTTTTAACTTTCTTTGTTTTTCCTCTTCTTGGTATTTCAATGCATTTAGCTGTGCCTCGTACTGTTTATATGTTTTATGGCCTCTTATTATTATAAAAATATTTTTTAATGTTAAACTTATACAAATAATAAATATGGAAATTATAATAACTATAAATATTCTTTTTATATCTATTTTCTTTTCGTTTTTAAATTCATATATATTTACTTCATTATTATCTCTTACCATATTTACATCCTTCTTTTATTTCTACTTTTTACATTTTATTTTATGCTTCGACAATATTATATACTATTTTTTTATATTTTAGTAGTCTATTTTTTAAAAAAACTCCAAATAATTGGAGTTTTAATTTTTCATTGCTTTTTTCATAAATTCAATTTCTTCATCAGCATTTAATCTCATAAAAATTGGTTCACCTTTTTCTACTACTTTTGTTCCTTTTTTTATATTATCAAATTTACTTAATGTATCCCATGTTGCTTCTTGTTTCGGTATTCCTAATTGTTCTAGTATTTTGCTTGATGAGTTTGCTATATATGGTTCTGATAATATTGCTATTTTTCTTAATGCTTCTGCTAGATTAAACATTACTGCTTTTAGTTTTTCTGTGTTTTCTTCTTTTGCTAAAACCCATGGTGCTGTTTCATCTATATACTTGTTTGTTCTTGATATATACTTCCATAAATTTTGTATAGCATCTTTAATGTGATAACTGTCCATATTTTTTTCTATTTTTTCTATTTGCTCTTTAGCACAATTTCTTAAATCTTCATCAAATTCTGTTTCTTCTTTTATGTCTGTTGGTATTATTCCATTAAAATATTTGTTTATCATTCCTATTGTTCTATTTAACAGATTTCCTAAGTCATTTGCTAGATCTGAGTTATATCTTTCAACAAAGTCCTCTGGTGTGAACATTGAGTCTTGACCAAAACTCATTAATTGTAATAAATAATATTTTGTAGCGTCTAGTCCATATCTTTTTATTAGTGTTTCTGGATATATTACATTTCCTACTGATTTTGACATTTTTCCATCTTTCATCACTACCCAACTATGTGCATATAGCTTTTTTGGTAATTCTAAACCTAATGCATGTAAGAATATTGGCCAATATATTCCGTGGAATCTTATTATTTCTTTCCCTACTAAGTGTAAATCTGCAGGCCAATATTTTTTAAATAGTGTTTCATCATCTGACATATATCCTAGTGCTGTTACATAATTTGTTAATGCATCTAGCCATACATATAATACATGTTTTGGATCATTTGGCATTTGTATTCCCCAGTCAAATGTACAACGACTAATGCATAAGTCTTCTAATCCTGGATCTATAAAGTTTTTAAATATTTCATTTTTTCTTGATTCTGGTACTATGAATTCAGGGTTTTGTTCATAGAATTTTTTTAGCCAATTTTCATATTTTTTCATGTTAAAGAAGTATGCTTCTTCTTTCATCTTTTTTACTTCTCTACCACAATCAGGACATTTCCCATTTACTAGCTGTGTTTCTGTGAAATAGTTTTCACATGGCATACAGTACCAACCTTCATATTCACCTTTGTATATATCTCCTTTTTCAAGGAATATATTTACTATTTTTTGAACTGTTTTTTTATGTCTGGTTTCTGTTGTTCTTATGAAATCATCATATTGTATATCCATTAATTTCCATAGTCTTTTTGCTTCTTCTGCCATTTTATCTACAAATTGTTGTGGAGTTTGTCCATTTTTTTCGGCTAAAGTTTGTATCTTTTGTCCATGTTCATCAAGTCCTGTTAATAAATATACATCATATCCTCTTGCTTTTTTATATCTTTTTATACTATCTGCTATTGTTTCACAATATGCTGTTCCAATATGAAATTTTCCACTCGGATAATATATTGGTGTTGTTAAATAATATTTATTGCTCATTCTTATTTTCCTACTCTCTTTCAAATTCTAAATTTATATGGAATATATTACCATAAATCATATTAAATATCAAGATATCTTTATTAGAATACTTTCTTTATATAAATAAAATTAAATATTTTTTTAACTTTAATACTCATCTTTAGTTGTATTTATCCTGAATAACTTAAATATTTCTACTATTACTATTGGTGCAAATATTAGACACACTAATTCCAGTATATTTTCAGTTGGTAAAACTGGTATACTAAATATATTTCTTAAAACAGGCACTAGTAATATTATAAGCATTAAGGCTACTGAAACTGTAGTTGCTAATATTAGTTTATTATTATTAAATATATTAGTTATAAATATTGATTTTTTGTTATCTCTTACATTAAAAACATGTACTAATTCTGATAAAGCAAGTGTAGCAAATGCCATTGTTTGACCAACTTCTATTTTTGATTCATCAAGTGATAAACCTTCTATTGGTTTATTTGTTGTAGCTAAACCTATCATAAATGCTATTAATGTTAAAATTCCTATCATAGCACCTTGATAAAGCACTCTCCATGTCATTCCTTTAGTAAATACTCCTTGATTTGTTTTTTTAGGTTTTCTTTCCATAATTCCCTTATTTGCAGCATCAAATGCTAATGCTAATGCTGGAAGTGAATCTGTTACTAAATTAATCCATAATATATGAATTGGTAATAATATTTCTAAATGCGTTGTATCTGCAATACCAAACCAATTTGCAAATAATGGCGTAAGTATTGTTGCTAAAAATAATACTATAATTTCTCCAATATTACTTGAAAGTAAAAATTGAATTGCTTTTAGTATATTATCATAAATTCTTCTTCCTTCTTCTACAGCAGATACTATAGTTGCAAAATTATCATCTGTCAAAATTACATCTGCTGCTTCTTTAGCAACATCTGTTCCAACAACTCCCATTGCACATCCTATATCTGCTGTCTTTAAAGCAGGGCTATCATTTACTCCATCACCTGTCATTGCAACTATTTCTCCATTTTTCTGCCAAGCTCGTACAATTCTAACTTTATGTTCTGGTGAAACTCTTGCATATACAGAATACTTTCTTATATTTTTTTCTAAATCTTCATCAGATATTTTTTCTAGTTCTAAGCCTGTTATTGCTTCTTTTTCATTTTCTAATATTCCTAATTTTTTTGCTATAGCTGTTGCAGTAATTTTATGATCACCTGTTATCATTACTGTTTTTATTCCCGCTGTTTTACATCTTTCTACTGCTTTTTTTGCTTCTTCTCTTGGAGGATCTATCATTCCTACCATTCCTACAAATATTAAATCATTTTCTATATTTTTCATATCTGATTTTGTTGGTTTATGATTTATCTCTTTATATGCACATGCAAGAACTCTTAAAGCTTCTTTTGCCATATCTTCGTTATGCTTGCTTATTACTTTTTCATATTTATCTATATCTTGCTTAATTTCTCCATTTTGGATATAAGATTTACATTTTTTTAAAAGTTCATCTACTCCACCTTTTGTATATACTATATATTTTCCATTTACTTCATTTACAGTAGTCATCAATTTTCTATCTGAATCAAATGGTATTTCTTCTACACGTGGCATTATATCATATACTTCAGGATCAAAATCTAATTTAAAGGCCATATCTACTAATGCTGTTTCTGTTGGATCTCCTGTTAATGTTCCATCACTTGATATTTTAGTATCATTACATAGCATATTTGCATATACTAATTTTTTTATATCTTCGCTATTATCAATACTTATATATTCATCTAAATCTTTTGTTTCACTATTTATAAATATTTTTTCTACAGTCATTTTATTTTGTGTTAATGTACCTGTTTTATCTGAACATATTACTGTTGCACTTCCTAAAGTTTCTACAGCTGGTAATTTTTTAATAATAGCATTTTTCTTTACCATCTTTTGAACTCCGATTGCAAGCACTATTGTAGATACTGCAACTAATCCTTCTGGAATTGCTGCTACTGCTAAACTTACTGCAGTCATAAACATGTTAATTGGTTCTTTACCTTGTATCAAGCCTACTATAAATATAAATGCGCATATTGCTAAAGCTGCTATTCCTAAAGTTTTTCCTAATTTATTTAGTTTGTCTTGTAATGGAGTTATTTGTTCTTCCGTAGTATCTAACATTCCTGCTATTTTTCCAACTTCTGTTGTCATTCCTGTTTCTACAACAATTCCTTTTCCTCTACCATAAGTTACAAGACTTGATGAAAATAGCATATTTGACCTATCTCCTATAGGAATTGTTTCCTCTTGTATAGTTTGTATATTTTTCTCTACAGGTATAGATTCACCAGTAAGTGATGCTTCTTGAGATTTTAAATTAACAGCTTCTATTATTCTTAAATCTGCTGGAATATAATCACCTGTATCTAAAACAACTATGTCTCCTGGAACTAATTCTTTAGAAGGTATTACTGTTATTTCTCCATTTCTTATAACTTTTGTTGCATGATCTGTTAATTTTCGAAGTGCTTCTAAAGATTTTTCAGCTTTTGATTCTTGAGTTACTCCAATAATTGCATTTACAATAACAACTATTAGAATAATAATTGTATCTGTTATTCCTTCTCCCTCGATAATTCCTACTGTTCCTGATACAATAGCAGCAATAATCAAAATTATAATTGAAAAATCCTTAAATTGTTCTAAAAATTTTTTTATTAAAGATTTTTTCTTTTTAGATTTTAATTCATTTAATCCATACTTTTTCTTTCTTTCTTCTACTTTTTCTATGTCTAAACCTTTGTCAATATTTGTATCTAATATTTGTTCTACTTCTTCGACATCCTTATTAAACCAATTATTTTGTTTCATTTTACTATAACTCCTTCTTAAACAAAAAACTTTTAAAAGAAACTAAAAAATTCTTTTAAAAGTCTTGCTTACTAATTAAATAGCTTACTAACCAGATATTTTTAATATCGCATTTGTTGATTAGTAATAAAAAGCTACTCCCTTTTAATAAAATACATATTTGGTGACCCCTACGGGAATCGAACCCATGATTCCACCTTGAGAGGGTGGCGTCTTAACCGCTTGACCAAGGGG
>CANRCM010000043.1 GCA_947629085.1 uncultured Clostridia bacterium | reverse complement strand
AAAAAGCATTACAAACAATATTGGTATTAAACTATAATATTTTAAATATTTTGTGACACATCATTGACTAACCTACACAGTATACAATTTTATAAATAATTATGTAGTTGATTTTTTACTCATTATGTGCTATGATTTTTATATTAATCATTGTTTGGTAAAATAGGATTCCTTAACTAAGTATCCAAACATTAAATGAATTTTTAATTCTAATTTTACAAAAGAAAATAATGAGATATCATATAATAGCAATTATCTAGTACTTTGAAAATTTTTTAGGAGGCTCTTTTATGGAACGTAAAAAAGTTTTAACCATAGCAGAAGTATATCGGTTAGGATATTCATCTGCAAAAAAAGTTGATATTCCAAACACTTTTACAGAAATTGATGATACTGCTTTTGGAGAATGTAAATCACTAAAAAGTATTACCATCCCTAGTAGTATTACCAAAATTGGAGATAATGCATTTTCTCACTGTACATCTTTACAAAATATTAATATTCCTAATAGTGTTACAACAATTGGGTTTAGTGCTTTCTCTCACTGCATTTCTTTACAAAGCATTACTATTCCTAATAGCGTTGTAAATATTGGTGCTTTTGCTTTTGTAAAATGCACATCCTTAAAAAATATTAATATTCCTGATAGCATTGTAACCATTGGAACTTTTACTTTTCAAAATTGTACATCTCTTGAAAGTATTAATATTCCTAATAGTGTTACAGTAATTGACGACTATGTTTTCTATGGATGTAAATCACTAAAAAGCGTTAGAATTCCTGATAATGTTACAGTAATTGATGATTACGTTTTTTGTGGATGTAAATCACTAAAAAGCGTTACAATTCCTAATAACATTATAAAAATTGGAAATAATGCTTTTGAAAATTGTAGATCTCTTGAAAGCATTATTATTCCTAATAGTGTTAAAAAAATTGGTAATTGTGCTTTTAAAAATTGTACATTACTTCGAAATGTTATAAATTCTAACCATAATATAGAAGTCGGTAATTATGCTTTTTATAACTGTCCAATTGCAATTTGATATCTCTTTTTAAAACAAGCCAAGGAAATCATCGATTTTCTTGGCTTAATCTTTTTTATTATAAATTTACATATCTGTATAAGTTTATATTAAAATCATTTTAATTAATTTTCTGTCTTTAAATAAATAGTTTTCGTGTCATAAGTAAGTTCAATATTTTCTTCTCTTAATATTTTCATAATTTCACAATTAAGTTCTTCTTTTTCTGCTAAATATTTTGTATATTCTGTTTCTTTTATATAACTACAAATCAGTATATTGATTCCATTATCCTTAATCTGATCAAATTTAACAATAATAGATTCATTATAAATGCTTCCTCTTTCTTGCAACATTTTTATTACTCTTGTTTTAAATTTATCTATTTTATCTAATGGTGTATTTATTTGAATACATAGATCTATTTTATATCTTCTCTTTTCAATTTTACTCCAATTAACAATTGATGAATTAGAAATAATTGAATTTGGTATGTTTACAAGTGAATTTTCAAATGTTCTTACTCTCGTACTTCTAAAAGTAATATCTTCTACAGTCCCTTCATAAGGTGTAATTTGTATATAATCTCCAACTGAAAATGGTTTATCCAGAAAAATTACAAATCCTCCAAATAAATTTTTAGCAGTATCTTGTGCAGCAAGTGTTACAATTACGCCACTAATTCCTAATCCAGCTACTAATCCATTTAAATTAATTCCTAAAAGTGTAATCACAATAAATCCTGCTATGATATATATAACTGCTCTTACTATTTTTAGTAAAAAGTCAAACATAGAATCTTCTATATTAGGATTTGTTTTTTCTTTCATCTTTTTTACTAATGTTGAATTTATTGTAAAGCTAGATGAAAATCCTTTTGCAAATATAATTACACTTATAATTTGAAAAATTTTTGTAATTACATCTACAGCTTGATTTGAGATTTCTAATGGCTGTTTTAAAAATAATATTGCAAGATATATCCCTAATACACTAAAGAAAACTTTTAGAGGACTATAAAACGCACTCTCTTTTATTCTTTTCTTGTTTTTGGTTTTTAGTTTAAACATACTAATAATGATATATGCAATTGTTGAACTAAAAATTCTAAAAAATATAATAATACAAATTGCTATTATAATTTCTGATATTTTTATGGTTGAAATACTTTTTATATATCCTGATATTTGTTCCATTTTTCCTCCGTATTATCCCATATAATCTCTTAATTTCTTACTTCTACTAGGATGTCTTAACTTTCTTAGAGCTTTTGCTTCTATTTGTCTTATTCTTTCACGGGTTACTTCGAATTCGCGCCCAACTTCTTCTAGCGTTCTTGCTTTTCCGTCTTCTAATCCAAATCTTAATTTTAAAACTTTTGCCTCTCTTGGAGTTAACGTATTCATTACTTCTTCCAATTGTTCTTTTAGTAATGTATAAGCTGCTGAATCATGTGGAGCAGGTGAATCATCATCTTGAATAAAATCACCTAAATGGCTATCATCTTCTTCTCCTATTGGCGTTTCTAAAGAAACGGGATCTTGAGCTATTTTTTGAATTTCCATTACTTTTTCAACTGGTATTTCCATCTCCTGAGCAATTTCCTCTGGCGTTGGCTCTCTTCCTAATTGTTGAAGTAAATGTCTTGAAGTTCTAATTAATTTGTTTATTGTTTCTACCATGTGTACAGGAATTCTTATTGTTCTTGCTTGATCAGCAATTGCCCTTGTAATTGCTTGTCTAATCCACCATGTTGCATAAGTACTAAATTTAAATCCTTTTTCATAATCAAATTTTTCTACTGCTTTTATTAATCCCATATTTCCTTCTTGTATAAGATCTAAAAATAGCATCCCTCTTCCAACATATTTTTTTGCAATACTAACTACTAATCTCAAATTTGATTCTGATAATTTTTTCTTTGCTTCTTCATCTCCGTCTAGAATTCTCTTAGCTAAATCTAACTCTTGTTCAAATGTTAAAAGTGGTATTCTTCCTATTTCTCTTAAATACATTCTAACCGGATCATCCACATTAATTCCTTCATAGCTTGTCTCTGTTACTTCATCTAATTTTAAATATTCAACTTCCTTTAAATCTTCTACATCTGGTTCTTCATCTTCTAAATCGTCTCTTAAATTTACTCCTAATTCTTCAAATGCATCAAATACTTTATCTATTTGGTCAGGATTAACATCATCTAGCTCTTTTGCTAAATCTCCATATGTTATACTACCTTGCTCTTTAGCTTTTTTTAGAATCTTATTTACTTTTTCGTTTTTTATTTTATCATCATTGTTTTCTTTTAATTCTTCATTATTTTCTATATTTTGTTTTTTATCTTTACTATCATTGATTTCTTCTTGCTTTTCATTTTTCTCATATTTATTATATTGTTCTTCCTTAGTTTCATTTATTGTTTTAGTATCTTTTATAGATTCTTTTCTATCTTTTTCTTGTTTAACTTGTTTCTGTTTTTCTTCTTTCTTTTTAGTTATTTTATTTTTTGTTTCTGTTTCAACTTCTTTTAATTCTTTTTTCTTTCTTGGCATTAATTATTCACCTCTACTTAATTTTAGCTAATCTAATAATAATATTACTTAGCTCTTTTTCTAAATCTTTTTTTTCAGCCTCATCTAATTTTGTATCTAATAATTCTATAATTTGTAATTTTCTTTCATTAAGCTTATCTTTCTCATAACTTTGCATTATATCATCTATAGCTTTTTCTATATTACCAATTTCATAATCACTCGCTAAAATTGTTGTTATATGATTCTGTTCTTCTTGTCCTAAATCATCTAATATACTATTGATATTATTATTTTCTTTTTCGAATTCTTCATACAATTTTTTATAAATTTTTTGATTTAATTCGTCTTTAAAATCTTCTGCTGTCAAATTTTGCTTGATAATTTGAAAAATATTTAAATCTCCCATTAATAAAATTGCAAGAATTGTATTTTCTCTTTTTCTTATTGTTTCTGATATTTCCTTTTTTTCTTCCTTGTGATGTCTTATCAGTGGTTTTGCTTTTTCTAAAATTTTTTCACTTTTGTTTGATTTATATGTTAATTTATTAACTTCTGCATATATCGCTTCTTTTGAAATTTCATATTTCTTCGCTATTTTTTCTATATATACCTCTTGTTCTATTGTGTTATCTACATTTGTAAGTAATTTTGCTATTTCATTTAAGAATTTTATTTTATCGTTTGTGCTTTCTAAATTTAACTTCTGTTTTAATAACCTTACTTTAAATTCAATTACTGATATAGCTTTGTCTATTAATGCTTGGAATCGTGCATTACCATATTTTATAATATATTCATCTGGATCTTTTGCACCTTCCATTTGTAAAATTCTAATATCAAATCCCATGTTTTGTAAAATATCTAAAGCTCTAATTTTTGCAGTTAAACCTGCTTCATCTGAATCAAAGCTTAAAATTATTTGCTCACAATTTTTTCTAAGAAGCCAACCCTGATTTTGAGTTAGAGCTGTTCCGAAGTGGTGCTACAACATTAGTTATCCCCCTTTGATGCAACGATATAACATCCATATATCCTTCAACTATTAGCATTTTTTTAGTATTACCTTTTTTAGCAACATTAAGTCCAAATAAATTTCTACCTTTGCTGTATACAATATTTTCTGGCGAATTAATATATTTAGGTTTTGAATCATCTAAAACCCTTCCTCCAAAAGCTATTACTCTTCCTCTTTCATCACATATTGGAAACATTAGTCTATTTCTATATCTGTCTATATATTTTCCATTATTGTTTTTATTTACTAAACCTGATTCTAAAATTTCTAAATCTTCGAATCCCTCTTTTTTTAATGCTTTATATAATTCATCGAACTTTCCTGAAAATCCTAATCTAAATGATTTTAATGTTTCATTTGTTAGTTTTCTTTTCTTTATGTACCCTTGAGCTATTTTAGATTCGGGTTTATATAAATTTTCATGATAAAACTGTGCCGTAAATTCATTTACCTTAAACACTTTTTCTTTTAATTTTTCTTTTTGTAAATCTTGATGATTATCTAGTGTTGGTAATTGTATATTAGATCTTTCTGCTAAAGTTTGAACTGCTTCAACAAAGCTGATTCCTTCTATTTTAGTTAGAAATGTAAATACATTTCCTCCTACCCCACATCCAAAACAGTGAAATATTTGTTTGTCTGGTGATACTGAAAAAGAAGGTGATTTTTCATTATGAAATGGACATAGTCCAAAAAAATTTCTTCCACTTCTTTTTAAATGCACATATTGTGATATTATATCTACTATATCATTTGTTTGTCTTACTTCGTCAATAATCTGATCACTATATTTTGGCATTTTTTCCTCACTTTCTTTCAAATTATTTCAAATAAATATACATATTTATATTATTCGACGCATTTTACATAAATCCTTCCTTGCATATAAAAAATACCAAAAGATTTTATATCTTCTGGTATTTTGATTTGATAGAAATTTTATCTATAATTTTTATTTAAAATCTAAAAAGTTCTACTATATTACTTTTATTTTTATTTGAATTTTTGTATTAATTCTTCTATTGTCAAAGTCTGTTTTTTACCTGTTTTTATATTTTCTATTTCTAAGTTTTCTCCTTGTGTTTTATCTCCTAGCACTACTATATAAGGTGTTCCTAAAATTTTACTATCTTTAATTTTTGAACCAATATTTATATTTTGTCTATCATCTAAAATAGCTGGTATTCCTTCTTGTTGTAATTTTGTATATATATTATTTGCCATATCTGTTTTTTCTTGATCATCCATCTTTGGAATAATTTGTACTTTAAATGGTGCTATTGTTTCTGGTAAGGCAAATCCACAAGGTCCCCATTTTGGTTCATTCAGAACATAATTTTCATAAAAGGCTGCTAAAGTTCTACTTATACCTATTCCATAGCATCCCATATAATATAAATCTTCATTTCCTTCCTTATTTATATATTTACCATTCATTATTTCAGAATATCTTGTACCTAATTGGAATATATGTCCTAATTCTATACTTCTTATTTCTTTAAAATTTGAAATATCTTCAATTCCATACTCTTCTTTTAAGTATTCTTTATAATTTTCTTTTTCTAAAACTTCTGTATTTAGGCCAATACCTGTTTCTTCATCATAAAGAATTTTATCTTCACCCTTATCAGATATCATCATAAATTCTTCAGATTTTTTACCTCCCATTGCACCATTATCAGCAACAATAGAAATTACTTTTATACCTATTTTTTCAAATATTTCCAAAAATGCTTTTTTTACATTATTATATGATTTTTGCATTTCTTCTTCATTTGTATCAAAACTATAAGCATCTAGCATTGTAAAAGCTTTTCCTCTTAGCAAATATCCTCTTGTTCTAATTTCATTTCTATATTTTTCTCCAATCTGATAATAAGTTGTAGGTAAGTTTTTATAAGATTTTAACTTTTCTCTTGCAAACTCTAACATTGCTTCTTCTCCTGTTGGTGCTAAACAAAAAGTTCCTTTGTTAGATTCAGTAATTAACATTGTTCCATCATTTACATATTGCTCATATCTTCCTGAGTTTTTCCATATTGTATCCGGTTGAAGTGTTGGGAGTAATACTTCAATACAACCATATTTATTTAATGTTTCAACTATTATTTGCTCTATTTTTCTTTTTATTAATAATGGTACTGTATTATAAGCAAAAATACCTGCTCCATATTGCACTAATTGTCCTGTTTGTAATAATATACTTTGTCCTGGGTACATATTATCAATATTATTTAACTTAACTGTACCCATACCTGTTTGTGATAATTTCATTTAAACTCCTTCTTTCTATTTCTTATTTCATATATTTTATTTCTATTCTTCTACATCTCCCTTTTCGGGAGTAGGAGCCTCCGGTTTTCCTTCTTTTACCAAATCGTCTATTACTATTTGTTTGTTTTCATCTAGTTTATATCTTGGTAGTTCTGGTAATTCCTCCAAAGAACTATAACCAAACATCCTTAAAAATTCTTTTGTTGTTTTATAAGACATTGGTTTTCCTGGTAAATCTATTTTCCCCGCTTCTTCAATTAATCCATATTCTAATAATTTATATACACAAGCATCTGCAGATACTCCTCTTATCGCTTCTATTTCTGCTCTTGTAATTTTAGGATTATATGCAATAATTGATAATGTTTCTAATGCTGCATTTGATAGATTTGGTTTATTTTTTTTATCAAGTACTGGATATATATATTCATGTAATTCTTTTTTAGTACATAATTGATATGAATTTTCTATTGATATTAATTCAATTCCTCTATCTTCTTTTTTATATGATTCTTGCATACTTTTCACTATATTATCTATATCTTCAAGTGATATTTCTAATGCTAATATTAGTTCATTTTTTTCAACAGGTCTTCCAGCAGCAAAAAGAATTGCTTCTATAATTGATTTTTTTTGATTAATTTCCATTTATTTCCCTTCTTATTTTTTTATTTTAGCTATTATATTATGTCAAAAAATTGCCAATATGTCAATATTTTTATATAATCTGTTTGATTAATTTGTTATAACATCACACACTATGATAAAATATTTTTTTAATCTTTAAACTTATATTTTTCTTGCACTTTTTACTTTTATATGTTAATATTAAAAAAAGAGGTTCGGAGGTAATTTTATGGAAAATAAAAAAAATATTGAAGTTATTTCTGGAGATGGATCAAACTTAGATATATCACCTGTTTATGAACATTTAAATTCAACAACTCCAAAAAGTTCAGATAAAAAACCTAAAAATATAGTCATACCAAAAGAAAAATCAAAAAATGAAAAAAAAGAAAAACCAAATAATAAAGATTAAAAGGAGGAATATTAAATCCTTCTTTTTTGTTTTTAAAAAAAGAGTCAATTCTTATATTATTGAATTGACTCTTTTGAATTTTAAGTAACTTTAACATATATATACGTATATGACAAAGCTCCTTGTTTGCTTTTAATTACTTTTTCATCGCCAGAAGACATAGTAACTTTTTTTACTTGATTTCCTTCTAGTGCGACTGTAAGTTTATTGCCGTTACTTTTTATTACTAATGGATTCTCATATGCAACAATATCAGTAGCATAACTATTTCCTTCGCATAGTAATCCATACTTTTCTGTTTTTACAGAAAACCTCCCGTTGGCATTTCCCCACCAACAACTAGATTCAGTAACTACATATGGTTGATTTGAACCTTTTTTATCCAAATCATTTTGGTAATTAATAAAAGAATTACATCCTTTTGTTATTATTATAAAAATAACTACAAATATAAATATAATTATTAAACTAATCACCAATTTTTTTTGTTGTCTTTTTTCTACTTGGTCCATTATTGATTCCCCCACTTTATTATTTTTATATTAATCTAAAAACGTAGGGCATAATTCCTCTACACATTAGTATTCTGGAATTAATCCTATAATTAAAAGCATTCTAAATTATAGCACTTAAAATTTAAAATTTCAAGAATTCTTGTTATATATTTTAATCTTTTTTACTTTCGTAAATTTTAAAAGTAAATTCCAAAATTAGTATATAAAATTAGAAATAAACTTTACACAAAATAAAATTTGTA
>CANRCM010000042.1 GCA_947629085.1 uncultured Clostridia bacterium | reverse complement strand
AATACATAGAGAAAAATAAAACAGAAAAAGGAATTTTCTTAAAAAGACGACTTTATGGAATTGTGGCTCAAAAGTAGTATTACTTGTGGGAAATAAAACAAGAAAAATGTAAAGCTATTATATAAATACAAGTAACTAGCATTTTGTATAGAAAAGTAAATAATGAAAAAATCAGTTGAAAATTTATAAAAAGCATGTTAAAGTATTAGTAGTTAGATTGATACTTGTATCAATCACCATGAGAGGTAAAAGTTGTAGATAACCTCAACAACGGAGCCAAATTAAAACACCTTAAGAATGTTGATATATAAGCATTCTAAAGTGCTTTGCTTTTGAAAGTGAGCAATAAAAAGTAGCAATAGAAATTTAATGATTAATTTCAAATAATTTTGACTTGGTAAATTTTGACTCTCTATCAGTTAAAATTAAAGAGAACAATTTGGAATAATCCTCTTCTAATAAATCTTGAAAAATGTGGAAAATTTTTGAAAATGTGATATAATATGACAAAATTTATAGGAGGAAAACAAATATAGTGAAAAAAGCATATTTAGAGTGTTTACGAAAACTTAAATTATTCAAAAAATCATTAGTAGAAGAAATAGACAAAAAACGAGGAAAACTATATTTTACTTGATTAAAAGATAAAACTGAGAAAATTATAAATGAAAAAGAAGGATTTCAAGCATATGGAATAGATTTTTCGGAAAGTATGATTGCAGAGGCAAAAAAAGATCCCCAAATGTAACAATAAAAAAATGGATATGACTAACATTGCGTTTCCTGACCAAACATTTGATGAAATATTATCAAATTGTTCACTTATACATATACCAACAGAGTTAATACCTCAAACTTTACAAGGCTTTAAAATAATATTAAAACCAACTGATAAGTTACTATTAATAGTATTTAGATGGAAATGGAGAAGAAATGACAGAAGAACCATATAGACAAAGACAAGATGTATATGCATATACAAAATATTTTACTATAGATGAAATTGCTCAACTATTAAATGATAATGGATTTAAAGTTGATGAAATAGAAAGAAGAAAAACAGAAAGCGAGAATGAGTTGGTAGGAGGAGAAATAGTAGTATATGCTACTAATCAACGAGTGCAATAACTAAAAAGAGAAAGTAATAATATAAAATTGGAAAAATAAATTACCAATATCTCAAAAGACAAAAGAATTATTAAGTTTTATGTATATAACTTGGTGGTGTAATAGCGATGAAAAGAAAAAGTACAAAACAATGATAAGCGACTATAGAGTAAAATAACAAGAGTTAATGAGTGAAAAATATAATACTAATAATTTATTTGCAAAACAAACAGAAAACAGTAAAGCTGAAGAAAACACAAAAGAAACAAGTCTTGTTGAATATAAAAATATAAGTAAAATAAAAATGGTTATAAAAAAATATTAGAATTTTTTAAAATTAAAAAATAGCTCAATAACAAAGGAGAAATTAAATGAAATATAACAAGAGAACCATAAGAAAATTAGAAAAATATATAGATGATTATATTGAAAATATGAGGAATAAATACAAAAGTGTACTTGCAATACAAGATAAAATTAATCACATAAATAGAACAGCAATTTTAGTAAAGAAAATTGCACCTAAAAACGACTTAGCAAGAGTAGCTACAAAATATCACGATATAGGTAGATTTTTACAATATGAACTGCTTGGAAAATTTGATGATGCTTTAGTATCACACCATATTTTAGGGGAAGATGTAATAGTAAGAGCTGTTTTCAGAGGAGATATAAAAATATCTCCAGAATTAGATATAATAAGGTCATCCATAATGTATCATGGCAGAATGGAATATATGCCCTATCTAACAGAATTAAGCAACGATGTAAAAGAAATTGTTGATATAGTAAGTAGGATAGACGGAATTGAAAATGGGTGTATTGGTGCAATAGGTTATTTAGAAAGAGAATGTAAAGAAGATGCTAAAAACTACAAAAAGAACAATCCAAATTTAGATATGAAGAAAGTATCTCCGGAAGTATTAGAATTTTACTTAAAAGGAAAAAATTTTGATAAAATGAAGTATTGTAAAACATATGCAGATTACGTTTTGTTCGCTAATATTCTTGCAATAACTGCATTACGAGGAGAGGATAGGAATATTGCAAAAGAGGCTCTTGATTTAGAATGTTTTGGTTATAAAAATGCAATAGAAGGCTATAAAGATTTATTTATAAAAATGATAGAACCTGATTTAGTAGATAAATGTATAGAATGCTTTGAAGGATTTTATAAAAATTCAAATTGGGCGTATACTGAATAATAATTAAAATAAAATTGAAGAAAATAAAGAGAAAAATATGAGTAGAAATTATGATAAAAGTAGAAAATTATCCTAATGCATATAAAGAAGTATATGTTATTTTAAATAATATGAATGAAGAAAATTTAAAAGCAATTCTACAATCATTTATTGATATGGTACAAAGAAATATGAATAATAATTATGAATTTGAATTAGAAGAAAATGTAGATTTTGAGGAACAAACAGTGTTAAAGGAAATAAAAGTAATATTAGAATATATTTATCTAAATTATTGGGGAACAGAATAACAAAAAAATTAAATAATGAAAAAATTAAAACAAGATATAATAAAGTAATAACCATCAAAACCAAAATATAATCCAGATGAAGTATTTAAAAAAATCAGTTCAAAAACATATCTTCAAATATAGTTCAATAGGAGAAGATGCTGTAACAGGTCAAGAATATTACAAAGGTGCTCAAATTATAGAAAATGTTTTGCAAATGAACGAGCCCAATATATGTTTAGAATAATAGGAAAAAATGTTAAAAAAATAAAATAATATATGTTATAAATAATAAGGCAATGTGATTAAATGTCATATAAAACAAAGGAGGAAAATGAAAATGAATAAACAAAAGCAAAGAATAAATGGAATAACCTTAATTGCATTGGTAATAACGATAATAGTGTTATTAATATTATCAGGAGTAACTATTGTAACATTAATAGGAGAAAATGGAATATTAACAAAAGCAAGTGATTCAAAGGAAAAAACAACAAAGGCAGGAGCATATGAAAAAGTAGAAATGGCAGTAGCAGGAAGTATAGTAGAAGATGGAGAGTTAGATTATGATGAATTAAAAAAGAACTTAAATAAAGTAGAAGGAATAGATAAAAGTACAGTTCCAGAAGAAATTACTAAAGAAAGTTTTCCATTTACAGTAACAGTAGATAGAACAAAAGTTACAATACAAGATAATGGAGGAGTAGAAAGACAAGAAGGAGAAGAATTTAATGCAGATGAATTGACAATAGGAGAATTGTCAGCAAAAAATACAGATAAATATGGATGGAAAGTCAAAAATTATAATGTACAATATAATTATGGAACAAATTTATCAAGTACATCAAATGTATGGAGATTATTTTATCAAGATACAAAATATACTTATTTAATAACAGATGAATTAGTAGGAAAATATATTCCAAAAGAATATTATGGCAACCCTAAATATAATGATAAATATTCAGATGGAACAAAAATGAGTATAGAAGGACAAAAATTAAATGGAAGAGTAAATTCTTTGTTTACAGGAGAAGATACAAAAGCAAATGCCAATATAAGAGCAACAGTATGGTTTACAGATACAACAAAAGATAGCGAATGGAGTAAATATAAAAATGGAGATGCAGTATTCGCAATAGCAAGCCCAACAGCAGAGTTATTTGAAGCATCATATAATAAAAATACATCAAGTAATCATTCAACATATAAAAAAGGAGATATATCTGTAACATTAGGAACTTATGGGTACAAGGATAATACTAATTCAAATTGGTTGAAATCAGAAGATAGTCATGGAATATACAATAAAGATAATTTACCATTTTGGTGGCTGGCTTCTCCGGGCAATACATACAACAACGGATGCTTGCTTGCGATGCGTGACTATCGGCGGGTTTCGTGACTTCGGAAACGTGTACAGCGACTCGATTGCGGTTCGTCCTGTAGTTTGTATTCTGACATCTAAATTTCATAATAGAGGATATGATTCAGTAACGTCATTGATTAATGAATAAGATTGAAAATTGAAAATTAGAAATAAGAAATGTAGCAGGCATGCTTAATGTCTGCTACATTTCTAAGATAAGAACAAAAAGCAGCACAGGTACCACTTTTGGCTTTAGTATATAAATAGTAAACTTTACACACTAAACTTGACAAGGTCGAGAAAAAGATGATGATTATATGACAAGATGGTCTAGTGTCCGCTTGTGATATAGCAAATTTCAAGGTGATGAAATATGAGTATGATAATATTTATTAAAAGATATTAAATATTTAAAAAAGTATATTTAAGAACTGTTTTTAGGGTAGTAATTTTATTAATTACTACCTTTTGTCATGGTTCATCAGATATAACAGTAAAATTTACAAATCATTAAAAAATTTGACAAATTTAATTATATAGTGTATACTAGTACACGAAAATAGTACACCAGTATAGAGGAGAATAATAATGAAAGAAGAACAAATAATTGAAACAGCAAGGAAACTATTTCGTAAATTTGGATTTAAAAAAGTATCAATGGATGAAATCGCAAGAGAAGCAGGTGTAACCAAAAGAACTATATATTCATATTTTTCTAGTAAAGAAGATTTGTTAAAATATTTTGTAGTAGAAGAAATAAAAAATATGAAAGATATTATAGAAGATATTGAAAGTACTAATGAGGATTTTTTCGATAAGGTTAATCAAGGAATTTTTAAGTTGATAAAATATAGAAAGGAAAGCGATTTCTTAAATATAATGACTAAAGAAGCAGAGATACTTAAGAATCCAATTGTAGTACAAAGTCTTAAAATGATTGATGAACAAATACAAAACTATATAAGGGAAAAATTAATAATAGCTAAAGAAAAAGAATATATATTTTATGAAGATTTAGAAATTACAACTTTTTTAATTTATAAAATGTATATTGCTTTAATTTTAGAATGGGATGATACCCAAAAAAGAAAACTAGATGAACAAAAGATAGCAAATATTGTTTCAAAAATTTTAAAAAATGGTTTAAGAAAGGATGTTTAAAAAATGAAAAAAGAAAAAATGATGAAAGTAGTAATATTTGCCATAGTTTTATTGATTCCAATAATATATAGCTTTTTTTATTTGAAATCTTATTGGGATCCATATGGAAATTTAACAGAAATGAAAATTGCAATTGTTAATTTAGATAAAACGAAAGATGGAGAAAACCAAGGAGAAGAATTTATACAAAGTATAAAAGATAGTAATGTATTTAATATTTGTATAGTAGATGAAGATGATGCAGATAAAGGAATGCAAAAGGGAGATTATTATGCAACTATAACTATTCCGAACAATTTTACTGAAAGTTTAAACAGTGTTTCAAGTACAGATAAACAAATAGCAAAAATTACATATAGTCCAAACCAAGCAACAAATTATTTAGCTACACAAATTGTAAACAGTGCAGTAAAAACTATAGAAATTAATTTAAAAGGAAAAATAGATGGCAAAATAGTAGAAAATTTAGCTGATAAATTAGAAGAAGTTCCAAGTAGCCTAGAAAAAACATCAGAAGGTGCAAAAGAAATATTAGGAGGTTCAAAAAGTTTAAATTCAGGATTACAACAGTTAAATGAGGGAACAACGACTTTAAATAATAGCTATACAGAATTTGATAATGGAATAAAATCAGCATCAGAAGGTAGTAAAATACTAGATAGTGGAATTAATGAAGTAAATTCTGGAGTTTCAAGTTTAAATATAGGTGCAACTAATTTAAATACTGCAATTGAACAAATAAATTCAGGAGTTAATGAATTATCATCAGAAAGTTCTTCTAAACTTACTACTTTAATAAGTGGAATAAATATAGCAAATAATGGAGCAAGCAGTTTAAATACAGGAATTTATAAATATGTTGATAGTAGTAATTCAATTATAAAAGAACTTTTGCAAAATATACAATCGCAAGAAAATAATAATAATCCAGACACACAAGCACTAATAGGAAGAGCCAATGCTTTTATAAACTCTGGGGATATAAATTTAAAACAAGGTTCTCAAACTTTAAATATTGTTACTAAACAGTTAGCACAAGGAACAAGTGATATAACAACATTAACAGGGGGAATTACAAATTTACAATCAGCTTTAACTCAAGTTAAAAGTGGAACGGAACAATTAAAAAATGGAATAACTTCATTAGATACAGGAACAAAAGCATTAAAGACAGGAAGTAATAATTTATCAACAGGATTAGCTACATTAGATAATAGTTCTTCAAAAGTAAAATTATCATTAAATAGTTTACAGGAAGGAACACAAGGCGCATATGATGGAAGTACTAAACTTGTAGAAGGAACCGAAAAGTTTGACAAAGAAATAAGTAATGGAATAAATGATACAAAAGAACAATTAAAAAGTTTAGAAGGGATAAAGGAATTTGCAGAGAATCCGGTAGAATTTATAACTAATGCTTATGGAGAAGTAAATTCATATGGAATAGCATTTACACCATTATTTTTATCTATAGGTTTATGGGTAGGGTCATTAATGTGTTATGTTGTTTTATATTATGACCAAAAAAATCGCTTTGGAATATTTGGAAGTCACAATAAAAATAAGTTGTTGCAAAATTTATTATACATATTAATAGGTGCAATAGAAGGAATTATAACAGGAGCGTTATTGAAATTAGGATTAGGATATGAAGTACAAAATATATGGCTATATTATTTATCAAGTTCATTAATTGGAATAACATTTATGAGTATAATACAATGTTTAATTAGAAATTTTGGAGATGTAGGTAAGTTTGTAGCTTTAATAATATTAGTATTGCAACTTGCAGCATCAGGAGGAACATTCCCAGTAGAGACAATAAGTAAAGGATTCCAGCAATTAACAGCATATTTACCAATGACATATTCTATAAAATTATTAAGAGAAATTTTAGTACCAACTGCAACTAACTTTAAAGGAAATTATATAATAATTCTACTTTGTATAACAGTATGTACACTAATTATTACATATATAGTTGATATATTTAGAAATAAAAAAGATTTAAATTCATAAAAATAAGTCATAATTAAGAAATTGAAAAAATTACTTACCAGATTATAATTAATAGTATAGAATAAAAAAATAAAAATAAAAGATACTAGAAGAAATAATCAAACCAAAAGACAATAGGATAAATGAATTATACCAAGATAATATGATATTAATACAAAAATGATTGAGAAATTCAAAATATTTGAAAAAGCTGAAAAATATTAAAAAGAATGAAGAAAAATGATTTTTACAGAATTATAGATAAGTTCCACGAAATCATTGGTAAACTTATTACTTGGATTTGTAAAAATTTGATATAATGCAGAAGATAAGTTAATTAGATATTTTGAAAAATAAACTCATACCTTATTAGATGAAGAACAACAAATAAAACGAGAAGATGGAGAAAAAAATTTTGAACTGGAAATATAAAAAAACTAATTGATTAACTTTCATTAAGTTTAATCAATTAGTTTTAATTTCTTTTTATTCAACCTGTTGCTTTGGATTCGGTAAAAAGAAAATAAGCGAAAAAACATGACAATGTTATTCCTAGTCTTTCACAAATGTATAATCAATTTTCAATTCTTATCTTTCATTAATTGCTTTGTTTTAACTGCAATTGAATCTGTAAATTCCAAAAATTTATTATTTTACAGTTTATCAAATATTGATTTAAAAGCATCCCAATAAATTGAGGTAAAGCTTCAGAAACTACTTGCATTTTTTAAATATTTATGCCATAATTAATTATAATAGATAAAATAGAAATATGTAATAGCAAAAAGTAAAATTAATGTGGAGGAGAATTCCTATGAATAGTAAAAAAATATATAAAATATTGGTATTAATAATAACAGCTATACTTACTTTTACTATGTATTCTGTTTGCTATGCAGATAGTGAAAAGATTACTAATGATTGTGAATTAAATTCATATTTTTTATCTGATAATGAAACTATATATGAATGTAATATAGAAAAAGATGGTGAACCTAAATTATTATCAATTGATGCTACAAAATTTAATCTACCATCAAATTTATATGATTATAAAGATGATATTCGTTTAAGAATAACATATACTGAAGTGGATTATGAGATTTATGATTGTAAAGTTATTAATCATAAAACTGGAGAAATAATTGAAGATTTATCTGAGGAAAATTTGAATAAATTATTCAATATTGAGTATGGAAAAAATATTACTGAAAAAACATGGAGTGATAAAATAAAATTATCTGATCTTAAAGAAAATATGATTTATAAATATACAGCAAATTCTACCACTCAATTTCCTGAAATTGAAAATGATATAGGAAAAAATTGTATTATTTATATTAAAGAAAGAGATAATAAAACATATGAGAAAAAAATAAGTATGTCTAAACAAATTTCAGGTTTTAGCATATCAGCATCATTTAATGAATATAATTCAGGGGAAATATTTTGTATTATGTATAAATCACTTGAAAATAGTGAATTGTTGGACTTAATTAAAAAAGATGAAATTATTTATTTAAGTAAATATAAAGATGGAGATAAATTAGAATATCAATTTGAAAAATATATTTATAATGACACAGATAAAGATATAACTGTTAATATTAAAGATAAAGTATTAGGAGTTGAAAATTCTAAATCATTTATGATAGAAAAAGGTGAAATTTATGGATTTGACTGGATGATTGATTCAGCTATTATTAGTTATTCAAAAGCTAATAATAATGATGTAAACAAAGAAAAAGAAAATCCTGATAATGGTAAAAAAGCAGAAAATAATAAAGACAATACTGTTGTACAACTTCATAAGTTACCTCAAACGGGAACTTCAAATGTTGTAATTATTATGCTTTTAAGTGCTACTGCTATAACGATTATAATCTGGATAAGATCAAGAAAACTTAAAGATATAAAATAAATAGAAAAATCACTTGTTAAATTCTAATAATTAGTATAAAATAAAAAGTAAAAACAAAAGTAAAAAGAAGGTATGAGAATGCAAAAAAACAGCACAAGCTATAACTCTTGCTACTCTAGAGAGAGAGAGAGAGAG
>CANRCM010000041.1 GCA_947629085.1 uncultured Clostridia bacterium | reverse complement strand
AGATACCTAAAATATGGTTTACATTTTTTTATTTATTCATTATTCTTTATGGTTTTTTATTGTTCTTTATTGATTTATATAGGGTTTCGTGGTTTTTTATTGAACGAATTGTGACAGATTTTTTATATTATGTTGAAATTTTTTACTTTTTGTCAAAAAATCTCTCTATCATTTACCTAGAATATTGTAGCACATTTTTTCGATTTTGTGTAGTATTTTTTACAAATTTTGCTTGTTTCTCTTAAAGTTGCTTAATCATTTCTATACTTACAGGTATATACTAAATAATATCACACGAAGCACATTTACTATTTATCTTATATGAATAAATAATATTATTATAACGTTTCTGTTTGAATTAATTCTGGAATATTATATTCTTGATATTACGTTTTGTTCAAAATCTTGATGTGAGATAACCATTTTTATTTTTTTAACTTTTTTATTTGTTCAACTTTCATATTAACTCCCATTACAAATGTACTACAATTTTATAATTTTATAGTACATTTGTAAACATTATTTATATTCTGTAATATGTTCTTTGTAAATTATTATTATAATAATTCATCTACATATTTTATAAAAATTACACTTTCAATTAAATCGATTATTGAATATACTAGCATTATTATTCCTATGGTTAAAATTAATGCTCCATTTTGGATCAATATGTATACACCACTAATTATCATGATAATTGACAGTATTAGTGATACATTCCACATATGTATTTGTACTGCGTGCAACTTTAATGACAATGACAACCTTATAATACCACTATATATTATCCAAAATGCTATCATAATTCTAAACATAGACTCGATTAAGTCACTACAAAATATAGTAATAAATCCAATAATAATAGCAATGATTCCATAAATCAAATCATAATTATAAAAATCATATTTTCCTTTTGATAAAAAATAATCTATGCTCTTAATAATTCCCATAGTAATAAAGATTCCACCTAAAACATAAGATATGATTTTAATCGCTAAATCTGTTTTTATTATCATAAATATACCAATTATAGCAAATACTATAGATACTAATATGTCTATACTTCCTGATTTTTTTAAATAACTCTTCATTCTATTTTCCTCCAATCTAAATAACAAATTACCATTTTAAAACTTAAACAATATTTTACTATTTTTTATTTTACGTTTGTTCTTTTTTTAGTTGTTTTTTTAATGATAGTTGTAAAAAAACAACACCTAAGCAAGTTGGTTTAACAACTAAACTTATATTTATTTTCTACTTTCTACAATTAACTTTTTAGTATTTCATTTTTATTTTCCTTATATTTTCATTTGTTCTAATCTTATTAGATCGTTTTTTCTAAAAGTCATTTTTAGTAAACATGGAGATGTTATTTCTAAAACTGTATTATTATATACTAATTTAATGTCTTGATTTACTTCACACCAATTTAATAAAAAAAATTTTATTGAGCCTCCGATGACTTACAACTACAATTTTCTTTCCTTCATATTCTTTTAAAATTTTATTAAAAAATTTAGTCATTCTTTTATTTGTATCTTCTGCACTCTCTCCATCAGAAGTTTTAAATTGTCTATCTAATAATTGTTCTTGAGAAGGATCTCTTGTGTTTTTATCTTTCATAAACTTTCCTAGTTCTTTTAAGTTCCCTAGTCTTCTTTCGTTTAAACTACTATCTAGATTAATAGGTAAATTATTAATATTAGCAATATATTTTGCTGTAGCTTTTGCTCTTGTATAACTACTTGACCAGATAACATCAATATTATATAACTCAATATTTTTACTCAAATTTTTAGATTGTTCTTCGCCATATACAGATAATATTTCTTTTTCATTAACCATTTGATCCTCTTCATTTGTATTTCTAATTCCATTTTCTTTAACCGTTTTTGCATGTCTAATTAAATAAATTATAGTATCTTGCATTTTTAGTAACTCCTCATCTTTTTAATTTGTATTATATTAATTATTTTTATATTTAATATTAGTCATTTTTATTATTTTTTAACAATTGTTGTATTTCCATCAAATCTTTAATTTCATAATTTGGTAGTATCTTTGTATTATTATTTTTGTTGTCTGGATTATACCAAATAGATATTATATTAGCATTTTGAGCTCCTTTTATATCTTTTTCTAGATTATCTCCTATCATTATAACTTCATTCGATTTTAAATTTATTTTTTCTAATAAAATATTAAAAATTTTACTATCTGGTTTAGCAATGCCTACTTCTTCTGAGACTATAATATCTGAAATATACGATCCTATTAAACTATTTATTATTCTTGGTTTTTGTAACTCTACTATTCCATTTGTTATTACATATATTTTATATTTCTTATCATGCAAATATTTTATAATTTCATAAGAATTTTTAGTTAAGCTAGATGTACTAGCAAATCCTTCCTTAAATAATTCATTAGCTAATTTGTAATTATTATATTTTACATTAATTTTTTTAAAAAAAATTTCAAATCTGTACTCTGCTAATTTATCTATAGGATACTTGCTTTCTCCATTCATAGCATCATTCCATAATTTATTATCTAGAGGTCTAAATACATCTTGATATTCATTTTTATATTCTTCTTCAATTTTATTAAACAAATATTGTAATGCTTGTTTTTCACACACTTTATGATCTAGTATTGTATCATCAGCATCAAAAATTATTGCTTTTATTATTTTCTCCATATGTATCCCTTTCTCATATTTTATTCTATCATACTTTTTTATGTTTATGTAGTCTTTTTATAAATTATCTTTATATAAATTAAAACTAAAAAGTAGTCTAATTAAGATTAACATATTTCTTAACCAAACCACTTTTAGATATATTTCATTTTTGCTTTTAATTATTTATCTAATTTCTTACCATCACTAAATGCTTGACCTACTTTTTCTCCAACTTTATAATATCCATGAGTGAATGGATCATAAAGAATCGCATTAATTTTTGATGGATCAATTTGTCCATTGTTATCTAGTACATTTTCATCAGCTGTAACATTGATAATTTCTCCAATAACTCCACATCCATTTTCACCATTTTGATATTCTATAAATTTGCATTCCATCGTTACTGGAAATTCTTCAATTACAGGCGCATTAACAAATTTTGATTTTATTGCATGTAATCCTGACTTTTCAAATTTGTCCGGTGTATTATTTCCTGATACAATTCCTACATAATCAGCTTCTATTATATGTTTTGTGTCTGCTATTCCTACAGTGAAAGCTCCTTTTTCTTTTATATTTTTTACAGTTTTGTGTGTTTCTGTTAAATTCAACATTACAGTCTTTCTGCTTCCCATCATTCCCCAAGCAGCATTCATGACATCTACTTTTCCTTCATTATCATATGTTCCAACCATTAATACTGGCATAGGAAATATTGCAGATACACTTCCTAAATCTTTTTTCATAAAAAACCTCCTATAAAATATATATATTAAACAACTTTATATCCTAAGTCCTCAATTGTGTCTTTTAGAACGCTATCTTCTATTTCTTCTTTTAAATCAATTTTGACTTTCTTTTCTTCTAGTGAAACTTTTGCAGATTTTACTTGTTTAATCTGTTTCAATGCTGTTTCTACCTTTTTTGCACAATGAATGCAACTCATTCCTTCAATGTTTAACGTTTTTGATATTTTATTTTTTCCAATCATTATAGTTCCCTCCTTTTCTATTTTATTCTTTTTAATCTTAGAGCATTTATAATAACTGTTAAACTACTAATCATCATAGCAAAACTAGCTATCATAGGATTTATTGAGATTCCAATTGGTTTAAATAATCCAATTGCAATTGGTATCATTAAACTATTATAGAAAAAAGCCCAAAATAAATTTTGTTTAATATTTTTAATTGTCTTTTTACTTATATACATTAAATCTAAAATTTTACTCAAGTCATTTTTAATTAAAATAACATCGGATGAATCTATAGCAATATCTGTCCCACTGTTTACACTAACTCCAATATCACTTATAGTAAGTGCTGGACTATCATTTATACCATCTCCACACATCATTACTGTTTTACCTTTACTTTTTAAATCCTTTATGATATCTGATTTTTTATCTGGCAATACATTTGATATAACTTCAGTAATTTTTATTTGTTTTGCTATAACTTCAGCAGTATTCTTGTTATCACCCGTTAACATTATAGTATTGATGTTGTTTTTATTCAAATTTTCTATAACATCTTTTACGTTTTCTCTTACTATATCATTAACTCCAACCATTGCTATAATCTCATTTCCATAAACTATATAAACTATACTATTTTCTTTTTTACTTAAATTTATTTCTTCTTCTTTGTATTTATTTTGAATTCCAAATTTTTCCAATATTTTATAATTTCCAAGTATTATTTTACTTCCTTTTATTACTCCCGTTATACCATATCCAGTGATATTTTCAAATTCTTCTGTATCTAATATTTCTATATTATTTTCTTCTAAATATTTTTCGAAAGCTTTTCCTATTGGATGTGTTGATTTTATCTCTAAGCTTCCTGCTAACTGCATTATTTCTTTTTCTTGCATTTTACTAAAATTTAATATTTCTGATATTTTTAAGCTACCATAAGTTAAAGTTCCTGTTTTATCAAAAACGACTGTATCTATCTTTTGTGCATTTTCTAATATTTCGCTTTTCTTTACTAAAATCCCTTTACCTGCGCAAATCCCTTCACTTACTACAATTGCCAGTGGTGTTGCAAGTCCTAGTGCACACGGGCATGCAACTACAAGTATTGTAACCAATGTATTTATTGATGTTCCTAATTCTTTTCCAAGTATTAAGTATATTATAAATGTAACTATAGCTATTATAATAACTATTGGTACAAAATATCCACTTACCTTATCTGCAATTTTGGCAATAGGAGCTTTTGTGTTAGTTGCTTCTAATACTAATTTTACAATTTGAGATATAGTTGAATCTTTTCCTATCTTTTCTGCTTTATATTCTAAATATCCATCATAATTGAAACTTCCTGCAATAACTTTTTCTCCTATTGTTTTATTTACTGGTTTACTTTCTCCTGTAATAAAAGATTCATCTAAATGTGCTTTACCTTTTATTATATCTCCATCTACTGCTATTTTATCCCCAGCATAACTTACTACAATATCACCTTGTTTTATTTCATCAATTGTAACTTCTTTTTCTATATTATCTATTTTAATAATAGCTTTATTAGGAGTAATTTGAACTAATTTTTGTATTGCTTCTTTTGTTTTACTCTTGCTAACTCCATCAATATATCTTCCTAATTTTACGAAAAAGATAACAATTGCTGCTGATTCGAAAAACAATTGATGTATATATGAATTATTACCTTTTATTATCATTATTAAGCTATATAGACTATATGTGAAACTACTAATTACTCCAATTGAAACTAATGTATCCATATTGGGTGATTTATGAATTAAATTTTTATATCCATTTTTAATTATGTCAAAACCATATACTATAAATAATATTGTCAACAATAAAAGAACTATTCCATAATTTATAGGATTTATTTCCATATTTAAATAACTAATACTAGGAAGTCCTATCATACTTCCCATTGATATATACATAAGTAAAATAGCTAAAAATGTAAATATAATAAATATTACTTTTTCATTTTCATTTTTATCTTTACTTTCTTCATCTTTTTCATTATATATACCCAAACTTTTAAATCCTGCTTTTTTTATAAAATTATTTATTTGTTTTATACTTAATTTTTCTTCATCATATTCAATTAATGCATTTGCCATAACTAAATTAACGTTTGCACTTTTTATTCCTTTTTGTTTATTTAAATATTTTTCTAAACCACTTGAACAAGCACTGCATGTCATTCCATCTATTTTTAACATTACTTTTTTCAATACTTTTTCCCCTCCTTTTTTATCTAATTTTTTACATATTTATATTTATCTAATTCAATCTCATTTTTTAAATATCTTTCTAAATTTTTTGTTAAAATTAGATCTTCTTTTTGTCGCTTTTTTAACTTTTTTATATTAAATTCTAATTTTGAAGCTAGTGACTTATTTTGACTTTCCCATATAGCTTCCATTTTTTTAGCACTATGTACAGCAGTATATCTAGCAGATTTTTTCCCTTTTTCTTTATGTTCTTTTAATCTTCTTTCTATATCTACTGTTATTCCTGTATATATTGAATTATCTTCGCATCTTAGCATATATGTATAAAACATTTTCAACCTTCCTTTAAAATAAGTTATATCATTAAACCATCTTTTTTGCAACTATATCAATTGTTATTATAAATGTATTTTACTTAATTTACAAAGATACTTTTGAAACGTTTTTTATATCTATATTTTAGAATTAATTTACTAAATATATTTTTTTATGTTATACTATTATTGGTGATTAATTTGAAAATATATTTTAAAAATATAACAAAATATGATAAAAAAGTATATAAACAGTTTTTGAAATTTCACCAGAAAATTTTTGGATTAAAATATACTATTTATACTGTCTTTATAATCGGATTATTAATTTTTTTAATTGCTATACAAATAAAAGTACACAATATGAATTTAGCAATTGCAACTTTTTTTGTAATTATTGGATTTTTTATTTGGAGATATTTATATCCTACATATAAAGTTAATAAAGAATTTAACAGTGAAAAAATTCAAAATAAAAAGGAATTCACATTTATTTTTTATAAAAATTTTTTAAAAATTTATGAAAATAATAAATGTGAAAATTATATATTAAAATATAATAAAATATATAAAATCTTTGAAACTAATAATTTCTTTTATATTTATATTGATAAAACACATTCTTTATTAATTAACAAAAATACTTTTATAATTGGTAATTCAAAAGATTTTTCTGAATTTATACAAAAAAGATGTAAATTAAAATTCAAAAAAATATGATAATTGTATAAGTTTTAAAAATATTTTTTGTTTTATTGTTCTTAACTTTTGATTATGATATAATTACTCTAAATTTTGTAGTAAATGGAGAAAATTGATGAAAGACTTTTTTATAATATTAATTATGAAATTATTTTATATAGGATTAAAAATTTTAGGTAGAAATGGCGGAAATTTACTTGGAAAGATTGCTTATAGTTGGGATTCTAATATTTTTAAATATTTCAAAGTAAATTGTCCTGTAATTGCAGTTACAGCAACTAATGGAAAAACCATGACAAATAATGCTATTGGATATACTTTAAAAGTTGCTGGTAAAAAGATTATAAGTAATACTGAAGGAAATAATATGGAAACTGGTATCCTTTCTACTTTACTTAAAAACTGTACTTTAACAGGAAAAATACATTCTGATTTTTTGGTATTTGAAGTTGACGAAGGATATGTGCCTGTTGTATTTAAAGATTTTAGATTAGATACTTTAGTAATATTAGATTTTTTTAGAGATCAATTAGATAGAAATGGTGAAGTTGAATCTTTAATTCTTAGAATAAATCAATTTTTAAAAACTTATACTGGTAATTTAGTTTTAAATAATGATGATCCTAATGTTTCAAGACTTGGAAAAGCTAATCCTGATAATAAAAATGTTTATTATTTTAGCGTAGAGAAATATAAATTTGCAACTAAAGAAATTAAAGAAGCTGGTGAAGGAAAATTCTGTCCTTTCTGTAATACTCGTATTGAATACGAATATTATCAATACTCTCATATAGGAAAATTTAAATGTCCTAATTGTGATTATGGAAATAATCCAATTTACAAATTAGCCACTGATGTTGATTTAAGTAATAGAACTTTTAAAATAGATAATGTAACTTATAAAACAAGATTTAATAGTATTTATAATATCTATAATTTTGTAGCTGTTATTTCTTGTGCTAGTATATATAATATAGATACTTCAATTTTACAAAAAGCTTTATCAGAATTCGTTTTAAATAATGGTCGATTAGAAGAAGTAATTATAAAAGGAATTCCTACTATTATAAATTTAGCTAAAAATCCAACTGGAAGTAATGTTAGTCTTAGAATTTTAAATGAAGATAATGATGAAAAAGATTTATTATTTGTTTTGAATGATAATTTAGCAGATGGTTTAGATATATCTTGGATTTGGGATATTAATTTTAATAATTTAAATAATGTTTCAAGAATCATAACTTCTGGAACAAGAGCTTATGATATTGCAATTAGAATAAAAACTTCTGGATTTGATTCAAATAAAATTGAACCTTATTTAGATTTAAATGAAGCCGTAGAAAATTTATATAAAACAAATACAAAAAAATATGTTATAGCAAACTATACTTCTTTACAACCAACTAGACGAGCCCTTGGACTTTAAAATGAAAGGAATTAAACTATGAAAGAATTAAAAATATTATATTTGTATCCAGATATACTAGAATTATATGGTGATTTTGGAAACATACAGGTATTAAAATATAGATTAGAAAAACGTGGAATAAAAACAAATATTACCAATTATTCTATCGGTGATGACGCTCCTAACTTTAACGATTATGATTTGATTTTTTCAGGTGGTGGTGCCGATCAAGAACAAGGAATTTTGTCAGAAGATTTACTTAAATATAAAGATAATATACAAGAAGCAATAAAAAATGGTGTTTTCTTTTTACTAATCTGTGGTTCTTATCAATTATTTGGTAAATATTATAAAGGTGTTGAAGGAAATATCATTCCTGGTCTAGAAATATTTGATTACTATACAGAAGCAATTGAAGATAGAAGTAAAAGATGTATAGGAAATATAATAATTGATACTAATTTAAATGGTAAAAATACTAAAATAATTGGTTTTGAAAATCATGGCGGGCAAACTTACAATATTAGTACCCCTTTAGGTAATGTTCTTTATGGTAATGGAAATAAATTTGGAGATAACAAAGAAGGTTTTATGCTAAATAATATAATTGCGACATATCTACATGGTCCTCTTCTTTCTAAAAATCCTGAGCTTTCTGACTATATTATAAAATATTGTTTAGATAGAAAATATAATGAAAATATAACACTAGAACCTTTAAATGATGATTTTGAAAATAAATGTAGAAAACAACTTTTAGATAGATTTCTAACACTTAATTAGAATACTATTATCTTTAAATATAAATTTTTTATAATAAATATCCTCCGGCTAAGCCGGAGGTATTTTACTCATAACGCCTAAAAGGCTATATTACAAGCAGAGCCTTA
>CANRCM010000040.1 GCA_947629085.1 uncultured Clostridia bacterium | reverse complement strand
AAAAGCATTACAAACAATATTGGTATTAAACTATAATATTTTAAATATTTTGTGACACATCATTGACTAACCTACATCAATTAATAGAAGATTATGAATAAAAGGTTGACATATGTCGATTTTTGTATTACAATGTCAACATAAGGAAATAGTTCCTTATAAAATACTACTAAAGGAGGATTTTTATGGACAAAATACGGCCTATAAGAGCTGGACCTATGTAATAATTTAAATATAGATTTTAAGCTATTACTGGATTAAAGTGAAGAGGTTAGTGTTATATATTAGATGGTCATAAAAAGAGAGTATAACTACCGTATAGGAGGTATAAAGTATGCGGTACTTTAGTGGATTTGTATAATTAAAGAAGACCCAGCTCAATTTGAGCTGGGTCTTTGCTTTATTTATTCTTTTTTTCTTTTCTATCTATCGTAACTTCTTTTTTTAAATCTTGTTTATCGATAAATCCTTTACTATATAAATCATTAATATACATAATAAGTGCAAAAACTGTAGTTATTAAGGCTAAACAGTAAAGTATAAAATCAATGCTTCCACAAATGTTAGTTATATTAAATTGTTTTGTTAGTAAGGAAATCACAATTGCTACATAAAATAAAACCGTAGCTAATTTTCCATACCATTTACTATAAACAACGACATCTTTTCCATATAAGAAAGAGGCACCAACTATCATAATAAATTCTTTTAATAATACTATAATTAGAATCCATATAGGTATTATATTAGTTATAACTAAAGAAGTAAGTGTTGATATTTGGGTTAATTTATCAGCTAATGGATCCAGTAATTTACCCAAATTAGATATTAAATTAAATTTTCTTGCTATAAAACCATCTGCTATATCAGTCAAACCAGAAATAGTAAAAAATACAAATGCTAATATATAATTCCCTGTGAATATATAAAGTATAATAAATGGTATTAATAGAAGTCGTATGATAGTTAACGTATTTGGTACATGTTTTAACATAATATTCTCCTATTTAACTTCAAATTTTAGTTTATCATTTTTTAAATCTACTGTTATAGTATTTCCATCTAAAAGTTCGTTTTTTAGAATCATTTCGGACAACTCATCTTCTATATATCTTTGTATAGCTCTTCTTAATGGTCTTGCTCCAAATTTGATATCTGTACCTTTTTGTAGTAGATAATTTTTTGCTTTTTTAGTAATATCTAACTTGATATCTTTATCATTTAAAGCTTTTTTTGTTTCATCTAACATTATATCAACTATTTCTAAAAGTTGATTCTCAGTTAAGGCATCAAACCCTATAATTTCATCTACTCTATTTAAGAATTCAGGACGAAAGATATCTTTTAATTTATCTATGATTTTATTTTTATCAATAGTTTGTTTACCAAAACCAATTGAATTTGTATTAGCATTAGAACCTGCATTAGATGTCATAATGATAATGGTATTTGAGAAACTTACACTATTTCCTTGACTATCTGTTAATTTCCCATCATCTAGTACTTGTAATAAAATATTAAAAACATCAGGGTGAGCTTTTTCAATTTCATCCAACAATATAATAGAATAAGGTTTTCTTTTTACTTTATCTGTTAATTGTCCTGCATCATCATATCCTACATACCCTGGAGGAGCACCAATTAATTTAGAAGTAGAATGGCTTTCCATATATTCTGACATATCTATCCTAATAATAGAATCTTCGTTTCCAAACATTTCGTAGGCTAAACTTTTTGCTAGTTGGGTTTTACCAACTCCAGTAGGTCCAACAAATATAAAAGAAGGTGGCCTTTTATTGCTTTGAAGTCCAGCTCTATTTCTTCTAATAGCCCTTGCAACACTAGATACTGCTTCATTTTGACCGACAATTCTTTTATGAAGATTAGTCTCTAAATTTAAAAGCTTTTGTGTTTCAGCTTCTGTTATTTTTTTTACAGGAATTTTAGTCCAACTTTCGATAACATTTGCAATATCTTGAAGTGTTAATTGTTTTGGTTTCATCTTTTCATTCAATTTATCAATTTCTTCAATTAATTGACATTCACGAGTTTTTAAATCAGCAGCTTTTTGATAATCTTCTGTAGAATCTGCTGCAACAACTTCTTCTTTCTCAGATTGAACTTTTGTAAGTTCTTGTTTTAACATTTCTAACTTAACTAATGATTTGTTTTCTAAGTTAATTCTAGAACATGCCTCATCAAGAATATCAATTGCTTTATCTGGTAAGAATCTATCGTGAATATATTTTTCTGACATAATAACAGCTTGGCGAATTACATCAGATGAAATTTTAACTTTATGATATTCTTCATAATATTTTTTGATTCCTTCTAATATACCAACAGAATCATCTATAGAAGGTTCTTCAACTAAAACTTGTTGAAATCTTCTTTCTAAAGCAGAATCCTTTTCAATATATTTTCTATATTCCTTTAATGTAGTAGTTCCAATTAATTGAATTTCTCCATTTGATAATGCAGGCTTTAAAATATTTGCTGCATTCATAGAGTGTTCTCCGTCTCCTGCACCAATAATATTATGAATTTCATCTATAACTAAAATAATATTTCCATAATCTTTACATTCATCAATAATGCCTTTCATTCTAGACTCAAACTGTCCTCTAAATTGAGTACCCGCGATAACAGCAGTCATATCTAATAAATAAACTTCTTTATTTAAAAGTTTTGCTGGGACATTTTGATGTGCAATTTTTATAGCTAATCCTTGAGCAATAGCTGTTTTACCAACACCAGGTTCACCAATTAAGCAAGGATTGTTTTTTGAACGCCTATTTAAAATCTGTACAATTCTTTGAATTTCTTTTTCTCTACCAATAATAATATCTAATTCATTATTTTTTGCTTTTTCTGTTAAATTAGTTCCAAAAGTATCCAAAAATTTTTTCTTTTTATTTGTTTTTTTGTTTTTCTTTTTTTCAACTTTTACTTTTTTTCTACTATTTCCTAATTCATCTTGTTGGCTTTCAGAAGATTTATTATTAAACATGTTTGAGAAAATTGAACCTAGTGGGATTGCAGCCCCAGATATTTTATGAGACTCACTATCATCTAAATTTGGATCTTCACCTTCAAAAGTTATAGCACCTTCAATATTTTGAATATCTTCTAAATTTAAATTTTCAGCAAAATCTTTAAATATTGATTCAAATTGTTTTGTCATATCGTTAAGATTTATTTTATCTCCAGAAAGAATATTGTTTTGATTTTTTAAAACTTCAGTTGGATTAATTCCTTTCTTTTTTGCACAATTATAGCAATAACCTTCTAAAGATTCCTTTCCATTTTCTATTTTTTTATAAAAAAGTATTGCTGGATTTTGATTACATTCTGAACATAACATACTTTAAATTCCTCATTTCTAATTAAATTAAATCTATAATATAATATCTCAAAAATATGAAATAGTCAATAATTTTGTGTTGATTAATTAAAATATAGATGTTATAATAAAAAAGGATTGAACAAAAGAGAGGTAAAAAATGAATGTAACAAAACCAGATAAGGTAGGGATAAAAAAAAGATCCATAATAATATATGGAATAATAATTTGTATATGTATTATAGCTTTAATAGTAGCATCTTATATACAATTTTATGCTAGAATTAATATAGGAAAATTAATGGGAATAAATAAAGAACAAACATATGGAAATAAAACAGATGAGGAAAAAGAAGAAATAACAGCAGACTTTTTAGGAATTTTTAATAATAGTATAGAAAATATAGAAGTAAGTAATAACAATAAAAAGAAAGACGAAGATAAGGATTTAGTATATACTGCATATGAAAAGAAAGAAACAAAACAAAATAGTTATGATGTTGAAGTACATATTCCAACTATAAATATAGAAAATCAAGTAGTACAAGAATATAATAAAGAAATAGAAGAAGTTTTTGTTAATATGGTAGATAAAGTACTAAAAAGTGAAAATAGAAATGTTATATATACAGTAGATTATACATCAAATATTCAAAATGGAATTTTATCTGTAATGATACATTCTAATTTTAAAGAAGGTACTAAGGCTCAAAAAGTAATAATAAAAACTTATAACTATGATTTAAGAAACAACAAAGAAGTAACACTACAAGATATAATAAAATTTGAACAACTTGATGAACAAAAAGTACAAAATCAAATTAATTCTGAGATACAATCAGCGCAACAGAGAGTAAAAGATTTGGAGCAATTAGGGCTTAGTATTTATAATAGAGATATAAATAGCAATATATATAAAATTGAAAATACAGTAGAATTTTATATAACAAAAGATATTATATATATAATTTATCCATATGGAAATGATTCAAATACAAGTGAGATGGATTTAATAATATTATAAAAGAAGCACATAATAAAGTGCTTCTTTTTTAAAATAAAAGGGGATGATTCAGTATCTTTTTACTGATTATGCTAATATTTTAACAATTAATTTTGTCTATTGTGTGAACTTAAGGTGAAAGATAATTAAAAAACTTGTAAATTATTAAGGTTGTTCACCTAATGTAATTGTTAATTCTTTTTCTTCACCATTACGATTTATTTTTATTTTTAATTCATCACCTATTTTATGAGAATTTTTAATTTCATTTAATTCATCCATAGTAGTTATTTTTTTACCATCAGCTTCAATAATAACATCACCATTTTTAAAGCCCGCTTTTTCTGCTGCAGAGAACTCTTCAATAGATCTAACATAAACACCTACTACTAAATTATAGGTTTTAGCTGTTTGTTCATTTAAATCTATTCCAGTAATACCAATATAAGGTCTTTTAACTTTGCTATATTGAATTAATTGAGAAGTGATTTCTGTTGTAGAATTAATAGGAATAGCAAATCCCATACCTTCAATTCCTGTACCAGAAAGTTTTAAAGTATTGATACCAATTACTTTCCCTTCACTATTTACTAAAGCCCCACCACTGTTACCAGAGTTGATAGCTGCATCTGTTTGAATTAATGTAAAGTTTTTTCCATCTGAATCTGTAACTTCCCTATTAACTGCACTAATAACTCCACATGTTATACTACTTTGCATACCTAAAGGATTTCCAACAGCCATTGCAAATTCTCCAACCTTAATATTATCAGAATCTGCAAACTCTGCTTTTGATAAACCGGTTTTTTCTATTTTTATAACAGCTAAATCCGTTTGTTCATCTTTACCGATAATTTTTGCTTCATATTCGGTTTCATCGTTAAATAAAGTAACAGTAATTTTAGTTGCTTCGGAAATCTCATAATATGAATCTGAAGAAGTAGTAGCTACGATATGATTATTAGTTAAAATATAACCATCATCACTAATTATAATACCAGAACCACTAGCTGTTGCTGTGGAAGTTTGAGTTTGTCTACCAAACATAGAAAACATTGAATTTACATTATAGTCCACTTTTATTCCAACAATAGATGGTAATATTTTATTAGCAGAATATACAGCAGTATCTGAATAATTTGATAGAGAATTTTCATTAACATATCCATTGTTTGATTCACTAGTTGAATTTGAATTATTATTTAATGTATTTTTAAATAAAGATTCTCTAATAGATGGAATCCCAAAACATGTACCAATTACTACTGAACATCCTAAAATGCCACTTATAAAAGGTATAAAAAATCCTCTTCCAAATCCTAAATTAATTTTTTCATTTTCTTTTTTTACTGTCTTTATGTTATTTGAACTTTTTACAGTTTTAAAATCTGACTTTTTTTCTTCATTATTTTTTTCTTCCATAGTATCCTCCTAAAAACATATATTAAATATATTTTAACTCATTATAAGATAATAATACAAGACATTTGTGAACATTTTGTGAAAAAAGTTTGGAAATTTTATTAAAAATATTCTGTCAAAGTAATATAAGAAAAATATAATAGAAATAAAAGTTATTTTTATTCTTTTTGTTATAAAATTGTTATAAATCTATTGAAAAAATATGGTGAAAAATATATAATTAAGAAGATAAAATAGTAAAGGATGATATAATTATGAAGAACAAAGGAATTACATTAATAGGATTAACAATTACAATTATAATATTAATAATAATTGCAGGAATATCAGTAAATGCAGGAACTAATATCATAAAAAAAGCAAAATTAGAAGAACTAAAAACTAATATGTTATTAATACAGGCAAAAGCAAAAGAATATGTTGAAGAAGCAAATTTTAAAATTGGTAAAGATCCAGATGAATCAAAAATACAACAAGTAAGAGACCAAATATATATAGAAAAAGCACATTTAGAATATGTAAATGAAACAAACGTATCATTTGATACGACTGATTGCTACGAATTAAATGAACAAACTTATAAAGATTGGGGATTAAATGAGATTAAATTAGATGAAAATGAAAAATATTTATTAAAATTTGATGAAAATAATTTAGCAGTTCAAGTATATAATACAAAAGGATATAATGGAAAATATTCGTTAACAGAGATTGAAGACATAAAAGAATAATTAATGTAAGTGTATAAAAAATAAGGGTAAAAGTAAAATGAAAGAAAAGGAATTAGAACGATTAATAAAATTAAAAGAAATAGAAAATGATTTATATAATAAAGGATTTATTAATATTTGTGGTATTGATGAAGCCGGAAGAGGGCCACTAGCAGGCCCAGTAGTAGTTGCAGGAGTAATTATGCCAAAACATTCTATGATAGAAGGAATAAATGATTCTAAAAAAGTATCTGAAAATAAAAGAGAAAAGTTATATGATTTGATAATAGAAGAAGCTATCAGTTATTCTGTTGCGATAATAGGGCAAGATGTAATAGATGATATAAATATATTAAATGCAACAAAAGAGGCACTAACCCGGAGTTGTAGATGGATTAGATATAAAACCAGATTTAATACTGGTTGATGCATTAAATCATATAAATACTAGGGGTATTCCATATGAATCAATAATAAAAGGAGATGCAAAGTGTTATAATATAGCAGCAGCATCAATTTTAGCAAAAGTTACAAGAGATAGAATTATGAGAGAATGGGATAAAGTATATCCTAATTATGGTTTTATACAGCATAAAGGCTATGGAACACAAAGACATATACAAGCAATAAAAGAATATGGACTTACTCCTATACATAGAAAAACATTTACAAAGAAATTTGTAGTAAATTAGTAAAAATTCTTGAAAAAAACATAAAATTTGCTATAATAATAAAGAGTCAATAAGAAGGGAATAATAAAATGAAAGAAAGTAAAAAGGAAAAAAATTTAAAAAAGAGTAAATATGGAAGAGAGCAAATATTTATAAAAATTATAGCAGGAGTTTTAGCTTTATTAATGATTGGCGGAACACTTGTAACAATTGGATTTGCTTTATTAAGATAATTGATAGGAGAAACGTATGATAATTAATTTAGGAATGAATTGGGAAAATTTTTATAAGGATAATATAGTAGAGTACCTAAAATCTTTACAATCAAATCCTTTTGAATTAATAACACTAATTATAGATTTAACAATTGTAATATTTTTACTATATTGCTTTTTGAAAGTTGTACGAGGGTCTAGAGCATGGCAATTAATAAAAGGGATAGCTTTTTTTATTGTTGCAACATGGATAAGTGGATTATTAAATCTTAAAATTCTGAATTGGATTTTAACAGGAATAATGAATTTAGGAGTAATTGCCATTATTGTTATTTTTCAACCGGAATTAAGGAGAGCATTAGAACAATTAGGAACAAATAAATTAACACAATTTTTTGGTATTGATAAAGATTTAGCGACAAAAACAAAAGAAGATATATATAAAGTTGTGATAGCAGCGGTAGAACTTTCAAAAACAAAAACTGGAGCATTAATTGTATTAGAAAGAGATATAAAAATACAAGATATAATATCTACAGGAATACCAATGGAAGCAGAAGTATCACCACAATTGTTAGTAAATATATTTGAACCAAATACACCACTACATGATGGAGCTGTAATTATATCAGGAAATAAAATAGCAGCAGCAGCATGTGTACTGCCTTTATCTGATGATAAAGATATATCAAAAGAATTGGGAACAAGGCATAGAGCTGCAATAGGTATTTCTAAAGAATCTGATAGCATAGTGGTAGTTGTATCAGAAGAAACTGGGAAAATATCTGTTGCAAAAGATGGAACGCTAATAGCTGATGTTAGAGAAGATGTATTAAAGAAAATATTAATAAGTAATATTGTTACTAAAAGATTTGCAACAGAGAAAAAAGCAAGAAAAAATAGAATAGAAGAATTAAGAGGCAAAATAAAAAAGAACAGTAAAAATAGTTAAAACTAAAAACAAATGAAAGTAAAAAGGGAGGTCGCATAATGCGACCTTAAATAATTAACAAAATTTCATAACAACATAAGAAGTAACTAAAATATAGAAGGGAAGAAAAATGAGAAATATAAAATTAGTAATTGAATATGATGGTAAGGAATTTAATGGTTGGCAAAAACAACCGAATAAATTAAATATTCAAGGAACTATAGAAAAAGCAATTGAGACTATTACAAAAGAAGAAGTTGAATTAATAGCATCTGGAAGGACTGATAGAGGAGTACATGCATTAGGGCAGGTAGCAAATTTTAAAACTAACTCAAATTTACCAATTGAAAAAATAGCTATTGCTATTAATTCTAATCTTAAAAAATCAATTAGAATTTTATCAGCAGAAGAAGTAGATGAGAAATTCCATAGTAGATTAACATGTAAAAAAAAGACATATAGGTATATTATTAATAATTCAAAATATGGAACAGCAATTTATAGAAATTTAGAAACACACATACCAATGAAGTTAAATATAGATAAAATGAAAGAAGCTATAAAATATTTTGAAGGAGAACATGATTTTAAAGCATTTAAAGCAAGTGGAACAAGTAGTAAAAGTAGTATAAGAACTATTTATAAAGCAGAAGTAAAGCAGATGCTTAATGATAGAATATATATTGAATTAACAGGTAATGGATTTCTTTATAATATGGTAAGAATAATTGTAGGAACATTAGTAGAAGTTGGGATAGAAAAGATAGAACCAAAGCAAATAAAAGACATAATACAATCTAGAAAGAGAGAAAATGCGGGAAAAACATTACCTCCAGAAGGACTATATTTAGTTAAAGTAGAATATGAATAAATTTTGTTAACAAATTTATTTAATAAAGCATAAGATAAAGTAAAAAAGGAGAGAGAAGATATGATGAATATTTTACTTATATTTTTTGCTTTACCAATAGCTACCATAATTATTTCTGTTGCACTACAAAAAATTTTAGATAATCCAGTTTTAGTAGCGGCCATAATTTTTGCAATATTTTTAGTTGTTACGTTTATTATTGGGGATTTAAATTTTTTAATAGCAACGATATTGTATACAATTATTAGTTTTCTTACAGCAGCTATAATAAATTACATAGATGAAAATAATGAAAATAATGAAAATAATGATAATAATGGAGACAATGGAAATAACAATAATAATACAAATCAGTGTTGTAGAAGAAGATAATAACTTAAGCATGGAAGCTTAAGTTATTTTAAATGTAAATAATCTTCCGGCTGTGCCGGTAGTACCGTAGGCTTTAGCTTTGTAGCAAAGCAACTCCCTTCATGATATA
>CANRCM010000039.1 GCA_947629085.1 uncultured Clostridia bacterium | reverse complement strand
TAGCATTAGTAATAACAATAATAGTGTTATTAATATTAGCAGGAATAACAATTGCAACATTAACAGGAGAAAATGGAGTATTAACAAAAGCAAATGAATCAAAGGAAAAAACAACAAAAGCAGGAGCATATGAAAAAGTAGAAATGGCAGTAGCAGGAAGTATAGGAGAAGATGGAGAGTTAGATTATGATGAATTAGAAAAGAACTTAAACAAAGTAGAAGGAATAGATAAAAGTACAGTTCCAAATGAAATTACTAAAGAAAGTTTTCCATTTACAGTAAGAGTAGATGGAATAGATGTTGAAATAAGAGAAGATGGAAGAACACAAATAGCATTTAATGCAGAAGAATGGGATAAAACAGCAGCAAGTGAAGATTGCTTTGTTTGGGGAAGTGATAAAGAAGGAGAAGAAGGATATAATATTGTAGTTGGATATAATTCAAAAATACAGGATTATACGAAATTAAAATTTCCAAGTAGATGTCAAAAGATAGAAATTGGGAAATCTTATTCAAATATTGGAGATGCAAATAGTAGAAGTTTCGGAAGCTCAGTAAAAAAAATAGAATTACCAAATACGCTAATAGAAATAGGAGATAGTGCATTTACAAGTTGTGACTACAAGGTAGGAATGGGATTTGATAGCTTAGAAAATGTTATAATTCCGGATAGTGTAACAAGTATAGGAAATGCGGCTTTTTGGAATTGTCAAAAGTTAAAAGAAATTAATATTCCAAATAGTGTGACAAGTATAGGGAGCCAAGTATTTTGTAAGTGTACAAGTTTAACAAATGTAACAATACCAAATAGTGTAACAAGTATAGGACACAGTACTTTTTTGAATTGTCAAAAGTTAAAAGAAATTAATATTCCAAACAGTGTGACAAGTATAGGGAATTCGGCATTTGAAGGTACAGCATGGTATAATAGTCAACCAGATGGATTATTATACATTGGAAAAGTAGCCTACAAATATAAAGGAACAATGCCAGAAAATACAAGTATAGAAATAAAAGAAGGAACAACTCAAATAGGATATAGTGCATTTGGTGGCTGTACAAGTTTAACAAATATAACAATACCAAACAGTGTAAAAAGTATAGGAAGTTATGCATTTTATGGATGTACAAATTTACAAACAATAAATGTAAAAGGATATAAGGAAAAGCCTGAAGGTTGGGATAAAGATTGGAATATGAATTGTAATGCTACAGTAAATTGGGGTCAATAATATTAAAATGTTATATAAACAAGTATGTCAATACATTGACATAAAAGAAAAACTATTGTATAATATAATACGAAATGCGATTAAGGTCAGACGCATTTAAAACTAAGAAAATAAAAAGAGGAATTTATGAAATTTATAATAAATAATAAATAATAAAAATTACCATTTAAGACAAAAATATTTATTTTCTTAGTCTCCAGATAATTATTAACTATTAATTATCTGGAGTTTTTTATATTGAAAAAAACATATATAAATGATAAAATAACAAAAAAAGAAACAAAACTAAATGTTTCCTTTGTTTTAGAAGGAGAAATATATGAGTAAAGTTAATTGGACAAAAGATCAACAAGATGCAATATATGAAAAAGATTCAAATATATTAGTAGCTGCTGCAGCAGGAAGTGGTAAAACAGCAGTTTTAGTTGAAAGAATTATTAATAAAATAATTATAGATAAAATAGATATAGATAAGTTATTAGTAGTAACTTTTACAAATGCTGCTGCTTCTGAAATGAAAGAAAGGATTTTAGATGCTATATATAAAAAATTAGAAGAAAATCCTGATGATGATAATTTACAAAAACAAATAACATTATTAAATAAATCAAGTATTTGTACAATAGATTCATTTTGTTTAGAAGTTATAAGAAATAATTTCTATGAATTAGATAATATATCTCCTAATTTTAGAATAGCTGATACGACAGAAATAGAATTATTAAAACAAGAAATAATAGAAGATATATTTGAAAAAAAATATGAAGAAGAAAACAAGGATTTTATAAAATTAATAAATACATATACTAGTTATAAAGATGATACTCCTTTAAAAGATATAATATTAAAAGTTTATTCATACATACAAAGTAATCCATTTCCGGAAAAATGGTTAGATGAAAAAGTAGAGATGTTTAATATAAAAGAAGAGATAGAAGAAGATTTTTCTAATACCCCATGGGGAGAAGAGTTATTAAAGGAAATAGAAGATGAGTTAATTGACAGCATAACATCATTAGAAACAATAGCGAAGAACTTATATAAAACTTCAGAGTTAGAAAAATTTTTACAAACAATTCTTAATGATATTGATATGTTACAAAAATTAAAAAACAATTTAAATAGCTGGGATAAAGCATATGATATAAAACAGAATATTAAATTTACAACTTGGCCAAGAAATAAAATAGAGTCAAAGATAAAAGATAATGCTAAAGCTGATAGAGATGAAATAAAAAAGAAATTATCTAAAGTTTTAGATAGAATTTTAGTTTGTGATTCTAAGCAAGCAAACCAAGATATATATGACATGTATAAAATATTATTAAAATTAAAAGTATTAATTTTAGAATTTACTGAAGAATTTTCAAAAAGAAAAAGAGAAAAAAACATAGTAGATTTTAATGATATAGAACATTTAGCATTAAAAATATTATTAAAAGAAGAAGATGGAAAAATACAACCAAGCGAAGTTGCAAAAAGATATAAAGATAAATATGTAGAAATAGCAATAGATGAATATCAGGACAGCAACCTTGTGCAAGAATATATTTTGAATTCTGTATCAAGTGGAAATAATATATTTATGGTAGGGGATGTAAAACAAAGTATTTATAAATTTCGTCAAGCAATGCCAGAGTTATTTTTAGATAAATATGAAAAATATAAAAACAAAGTAAACAAAAAAGCACAAGACGATTTAAAAATTCAGTTATTTAAAAATTTTAGAAGTAGAGAAAATGTGATAAAATTCACAAATATAATTTTTAAAAATATTATGAGTAACATTATAGGAGATATAGAGTACAATGACGAAGAATATCTAAATTTGGGTGCAGATTATCCGAGTATAGACCAAGATCTAAACATAGAAATTAATATTATAAATTTATCTGAAGAAAAACAACTAAAAGATATAGAAGATAACTTAAATAATGAAGTTGATGAAAGGATAGAAGATGCTGAGTTAGAAGCAAAATTTGTAGCTAAGAGAATTCAAAAATTAATAGATGAAAAATTTCAAGTGTGGGATGTAAAGAAAAAAATATATAGAGATATAGAATATAAGGATATTGTTATATTGCTTAGAAGTACATCCAATTTAGCTCCATTATATGAACAAGAAATATTAAAATTAGAAATGCCAGTATTTTCTGATACTTCTCAAAAATATTTGGATTCTATAGAAATACAAACAATCATGTCATTATTAAAAATAATTGATAATCCAATGCAAGATATCCCATTAGTTACGGTTCTTAGATCTTATATAGGTAAATTTACAGATGATGAATTAATTCAAATAAGATTATCTGATAAATATGATAATTTTTATACATGTATGAAGAAATCTTTAATAGATGTAGATATTGAATTAAAAGAAAAAATACAAACTTTTTTAAAAAATATAGAAAAATGGAGAAAAGAACAAGAATATTTATCATTAGATGAACTTATTTGGAAAATCTATATTGATACTGGATTTTATAATTATGTAGGTCTTATGCCAAATGGAGAATTAAGACAAGCTAATTTAAAAATGCTATTCCAAAAAGCTCAAAAATATGAAAGTATAAATTTTAAAGGGCTATATAACTTTATTAACTTTATTGATAAATTAAAATTAAGTAATGATGATTTAGGATCTGCTAAACTAATTGGTGAAAATGAAAATGTAATTAGAATTATGAGTATTCATAAAAGTAAAGGATTAGAATTTCCAGTTGTATTTTTATCAAGCACAGGGAAGCAATTTAATTTAATGGATTTAAATCAAAATCTCCTATTGCACCAGGATATGGGAATTGGTGTAAAGTACATAGATTATGATAAACAAATTCAATATGATACTTTAAGTAAATCAGCAATTAAAAACAAAATGTTAATAGAGACTCTATCTGAAGAAATGAGAATATTATATGTTGCATTAACTAGAGCAAAAGAAAAATTAATAATAACAGGAATTCAAAAAGATAATTTTAATGAGGTAGATAAACTTAAACAACAAATAGATAGATATGCAAAAAAAGAGAATAAAATAAATCCTATTTTAGTGAAAAAATATAAAAAATATTTAGACTGGATTTTACTAGTATATTATTATGATATAAAAAATTTAGAAAATATTACAAATTTAAATATATTTGATAAGAAAAATTTAATTAAAGAGTTAAAAGAAACAAAAAAAGAAGAAATAGATGTTTCAAAAATTTTAGAACAGCATACTGCAAAAAGTGAAGATTTAGATGAAATAAGAAATATTTTAAACTTTACATATCCACAAAAACAAGAAACAACTATTCCTACAAAAACCTCTGTTACAAATATTAAAAACATGAAACAAGGAAATAAAAAGTTAGAAAATATTGAGTTGCCAAAACCAGAATTTTTAAAAACAGATCAGGAAGAAAGATTAACAGGATCTCAAAAAGGAACTCTTATGCATTTATGTATGCAAAAATTAGATGAAAAACAAGAATATAATTTGGAAAAAATAAAAGATTTGATGAAAGATTTAAAAGAAAGACAGATTATAACTGATAAAGAATTTGATAATATAGATGCATTTAAAATATTACAATTTACTAAATCTAAAATATGGGAAGAATTAAAACAAGCAAAAGAAGTATATAAAGAAAAGCCTTTTTATATTAATATACCAGCAAATAAGATATACGAACAAGATATAAAAGAAAATATATTGGTACAAGGTATAATTGATTTATACTATATAGATAAAAACGATAATTTGATTTTAGTTGATTATAAGACGGATTATGTAGAAAAGAAAGAAGATTTAATTAAAAAATACAAAGAACAGTTAAACCTTTACGAAAAAGCATTAGAATTATCATATGGAAAAAAAGTTTATAAAAAATATATTTATTCTACAAAATTTGGTAGTGAAATTGAAATATAAATATATAAAAAGTAATTTGTAAAAAATAAAATAATATGAAAGAATTTATGTTTGACATAAAAAGATTTACAAATAGCGAAAATTATTGTATAATAAATATGTTAACAAAATAAAGGAGTAATAAAGATGGATAGAATGAAAACTTTTTTTAAGTATGCTATATGGATAATATTATTTTTTATATTTTCAGAATTTTTAATTAATGTGGGATTAAATTCTTCATATAAAGAAATGATTAATTCACCAGATAGCAATATAACAAATGGAGTAGAAATAACTAAGGCAGAGTCAACACTAGTTAATGGAAAAATAAACGGAAGAATTAAATTAGATGAAGAACAAAGTTTATTGGGGAAATACTTAAAAATAGACTTTTTATCCAAAAGAAACAATATAATGGGAACAAAATATATTCCTATTACAGTAAACAAAGAAAATCCTGTTCAGGAATTTAGTACTTTTTTTGAATTACAAAATGTAACGTCATATAAGACATCTATTGTAGATAGTAAAGAAGGAGAAGAAATAAAATTCATACCAGAAGAAATGAAAAAACCAGAAATAATAATGTTAACAATAATAACTCTATTAATTTTATGGTAATATGATTAATAAAATAAAGCAAGCCTCATTTTTGAAGTTTGCTTTATATTTTTATTTTTTGTTCAAAGGATTAACATATAAAGTAGAATTATTAGTATAAAATACCATTCCAGGTTTTGATCCATTAGCCTTCTTTACATATTTAATTTCACAATAATCTACAGGTACATTATAAGAAAATTTTGCTTTACTATGAGATGCGACAATTTCAGCACATTTTTCTAAGATATCATAAGAAGGTTGTTTATTATCTAATATTAAAACACCATGACTTCCGTGAATATCTTTTGTATGAAACCATATATCTGTTTTTTTAGCATACTTTAAAGTTAAATAATCATTTTCTTTATTATTTCTGCCTATTAGAAAAGTAAAATTATTTATTTTATATTTTAATGGATTAAATGTAACATTTTTATTTTTGGTTAAATTAGATTTTTTAATATTATATTTTTGTTTTTTATTCAAAGAGTGAATTTTATGTTTAAACATTTCATTTTCAGACAATTCATCCAAGATTTCCGAAATTTCTTTAATGCTTTTTGCAGAATCTAATTCATAAATAATACTTTCCAAATATTCTAAATCCTCTAAAGTTTCTTTCTTTTGCTTTGAAACTACTTCTAAAGCATTTTTTAATTTATTATATTTTTTAAAAAAGTTTTTTGCATTAACACTTGGAGAGTATTTTTCATTAAGTTTAATATTAATTAAATTATTATTATCATAATAATTTTCTAAAGCTATCTCATTAATATGTTTATCAGGAATTCTATATAAATTTGCAGTAATAAGTTCTCCGTATAGTTTATATTTATCTAGATCTTCACATTCTTTTAGTTTAGAATCCATATTTTTTAATCTTTTTTTATATTTTTCAAAATGATATAATATCAATTTTAATACAGTATTTCTATAGTTTTTTAATTCTTGTGAAGATTCTTTTGAATAATAAAAATCATCTATAAAAAAGTTTAAATAAAATGGTTTGTTTTCTTGATAATCAGAAAGAGCCAAAAAATAATCACTATCTATTTTTTTAAACGTAAGTTCTAAAGAATCTATTTTATTAATTGTTTTTACTAGATAATCATATATGGTTTCTAAATTAGAAGTGTTTAATTCATTTTCAATAAATGATATATACTGTTTACTAATACCATTGAAACTGGTTGAAATGTTTAATGAATTAGAGTCAGAAGTACATTTTAAATTTTTCATAAAAGTTTCAAAATTAATACAATCTAAGAAATTAAATTTATAAGTTTTAGGATACGTATATTTGTTATTAGGTATAATTGCTCTATTTGCATTTTCACTATTTATGTGTCTTAAACTATCAATAATAATATTATTACTGTTTAATAAAATAATATTACAATGTCTACCCATAAGTTCAACTATTAGCTTTTTACTTATAACGTCATCCACATCATCTAATCCTTCAAATTCAAAAGTAACCACTCTTTCTAAATTATTAGTTATTGCATTTTTTAAACGAAGGCCAATTAAATGTTTACGAAGAACCATACAAAAATTAGGTGCTATTTTAGGATTGGGTTTAGTATGTGTTGTTAAATTAATTCTATAATTACTAGAATCAGTTGAAATATTTAGTGCATAATTTATACCATCTAAAAACATACCTATAACTACATTATTAGTATTAGGCTGAAATATTTTATCTATTCTAGCTCCAGATAATTGTCCGAAGTTCTGAAGCAATTACTTTAGTTACTATTCCATCGAAAGCCATTTTAATCTCCTTAATTTAATTTTTTATTCTTTTATATAATAACATGAATTAAATAAAAAAGCGAGTAAATTATAACTATTAAAAAAACCTATTGATAAATTTTTTTAATAAGTATATAATACCAATAAATAAAGGAGGAAATATTTATGGATGAAGAAAGAATACAAAAAATTTATAGCATATTAAATAATATAAAAATAACACCACAAAATACAGATATTGTAGAAGAAATAAAAAAACTTTTATTAAATGAAGACTATATTGAAGCATTAAAAAAACTTGAAGAATTAAGTAAATTTGAAAATAGATTAGCAATGCAAAATAAAGAATTAGAAAACGATGAAGAAGAACCAGAAGGAGTATACCCTCAAAAATTAAGTAATATTGAGTTAGAACAAATATATATAGGTTTATTACTTAACGATCCAAAATTAATAGTAAAATATTATTTCTTATATGAAGAATGTTATTTTGAAGATGAAGATGTATTAAATATATATAAAAGTGTATTATTTACAGAAGGTGCTGCATATACGCCAGAAATTGCAAAAAATGGATTTAACTTTTCAAAAGACTCTGAAGCAGTATATAAATTAAAAAACAAATTAAAAAGAGAAGCTACCAAAGAAGAATTTGATATGGAAAAAATATATATTGAATTAAAGAAACTATTTGTTTTAAGAAAAAATTATTTAGCTATTCCAATTAAAAATATTCAAAATAAAGTTGTTGAAATAACAGATTATATTTTATATGATAAAATGACTGTAGAAGAAGTAAAAGATGCAGTAATACAAGTAAATGATACTGAAAAATTTAAAAGATCTATATTAAATAAAAATTTAACAAATTTTTTGGAAATAGGAGAAAATAATTTAAGAAATGGATTAAACTTGCCATTTCCAACACTTACAAATGTATTTAAAGGAATACGTAAAGGTGAAACAATGTCTTTTGCAATGCCATCAAATGCAGGTAAAAGTAGATTTACAATAAATTTAGCTGCACATGTTGCATTTGTTCATAAGAAAAAAGTTTTAGTTATATCAAATGAAATGTCTGAAGAAAAAATGAAATTATGTTTAATTACAACAATATTAAATAATAAAGCTATTCAAAATATACATGGACAAAAATTAAAAATAACTGAAGGTGAACTATTAGAATTTAAATTTAGACCAGATAACAAAAAAGGTATTGAAGTAGATGAAAATGGATATATTCTTAGACAAAAAGGGGAAAAACAGGGAGATTTTGTAAAAAGATTATTACAACAATCAAGTGATTTTAAGAGAACAGTTGAAGTTACAGATTGGGTAAATAAAGAATTACAAAATTCAATATATTTTATTAATATAACAGATCATACAAATGATGAGTTAAAAAAGGTAATAATGAATTATTATTATAAAGAACAAATAGAATATGTATTTTATGATACATTAAAAACAGATACTGCAAATATAGGAATAGCAGAAGAGATAAAAAGAACCGCTACAATACTTTCTAATTTAGCACAAAATTTTAATATATATATATGTTCTACACTTCAATTAGCAGAAAGCAATACTTTACCTGTTAATCTTGATGTAAATGATTTAGCCGTTAGTAGAACCGTAAAAGAAGTACTAGATACATTGTGTTTAATAAAACAAATCAATAGAGATACTTTACAAAATTATGAATATTCTTTAAATGAAGTTGATACAAAATTTTATAATTTAAAGAAATATGATGATCCAGATGTTAGATATTATGCTTGTGTAGTAGATAAAAATAGAGCTGGAGCAAAACCAACATTAGTATTTAAATTAAATTTAGCTTATAATGTTTGGGAAGAATTAGGATATTTAAGATTAAAACAAAATAAAAATATATAGATTTTTAATATATAAATAAAAATAAATTAAAAGCTATAAAAACAATAAATATAAAAAACGTATAAAAATACTAAAAAAGGCTGTTAATAGTACAGCCTTTTTTCTAATAGAAAAAAGTTTTTTAAATAGAAGAAATGAAAAATAATGTAGTAATATTTATTAATAATCAAAAGAAATATATTCTAGTATTTATTTAATAAAGATAACAGTATAGAACGAAATTAGTAACTAAAAAAACGCTATTCTCATAAAATATATAAAAATGAGAGGAGTTTAAATTTTTATGGATTATGAATTAATGATGAATGGAAATGTTAAAATAGGACAAAAAGCACCTGCTTTTGATGCAGTAACTACATTTGGTAATATAAAACTAGAAGATTATAAAGGTAAATGGCTAGTATTATTTTCACATCCAGGAGATTTTACCCCCGTATAATCTTACAATTTGGGGAAATATATAAAAGCCTAATATTGCTTAATTTTCTTTAAGTCGTTAATTTTTTAATGTAAAAATTGTAATGTAAAATAATTTATGCTATACTATTAATAATTATGTTTATGATATTTAAAATCAGATAGGAAAAAATGATGAGCTTTAAAGAAATAATAGAAAAAGAAAAAAATGAAATTATAGCAACCTTAAAAAAACAAGGAAATGCGAATAGAATGATAAATTATTCACAATTTTTAATTTTATATGCACAATATAAGCAAATAATGAGTGAGGA
>CANRCM010000038.1 GCA_947629085.1 uncultured Clostridia bacterium | reverse complement strand
GAAATAAAGTAACATATAAGTTGACTGCTGATGGAGTATCATATTCAGGAGAAAATGGAGTAAGCGGAATTAGTTCAAATAATAAAAAATTTGTAACAATAGAGGGTAAAACATTAGAGCAAGATGAAGAATATACAATTACATCAAATTTATATAGAGGCCAATATTTTGATATGGGAATTAAAACAGGATCTATTGAGCATAAACTGATATATGAAAATTATTCAAATTATTGGCTTGCAGATCAATATACTTTTGCCAATGAGGGATATGTACAATGGTCATTATGCCATGTTCAGGCTTATGGTCCGACATTTGATACAAGATACCCACTTTATCATTCAAAAGGTGAGGAATATAATATAACAAATAAAGTAAGAGCAGTTGTATATTTAAAAGATTATGTTCAAATAGACACATCAGAGAATAAAGATGGATCTACAGAAGAATTAGCTTATGAATTATTGTAAATTTTTATTAATAAAACCGTATATAGATAAATATTTCTACTATATGCGGTTTTTTATATATAAAATAAATTTATAATATTATAAAAAGTTAAAAAATATAGTATAATATCCAAAGTACATAAAAGGAAAGGAAGAAGACAATATGTTTGAAAAATTAGAGGCTGTTGAAAGTAGATATGATGAATTAACAAAAATGATTGCAGATCCTGAAGTAATATCAAATCAAGCGGAATGGCAAAAGCTGATGAAAGAACATGCCAATATGGAAGAAATAGTAGTAAAATTTAGAGAATATAAAAAAGTAAAACAATCAATGGAAGAAGCTGAAGAATTAATGCAAGATACAGAAATGAAAGAACTTGCATCAGAAGAGTATTATAGTTCAAAGGAAAAACTACCAAATTTAGAGGAAGAGTTAAAAATATTATTAATACCTAAAGATCCAGATGATGACAAAAATATTATGTGTGAAATTAGAGCTGGAGCTGGAGGAGAAGAAGCCGCACTTTTTGCAGGAACATTATTTAGAATGTATTCTATGTATGCTGAAAAAAAACATTGGAAACTAGAAGTATTAAATGAAAATGAAACGGGATTAGGTGGATATAAGGAAATATCCTTTATGATAACAGGTAAGGGTGTATATAGTAGATTAAAGTTTGAAAGTGGAGTACACAGAGTACAAAGGGTTCCTGATACAGAAAGCAGTGGAAGAATTCATACATCAACAGCAACAGTTGCAGTACTACCAGTAGTTGAAGATGTTGAAATTGAAATTAATCCTAGCGATATAAAGATGGAAGTATTTAGGGCTTCAGGTGCTGGAGGACAACATATAAATAAGACCTCATCAGCTGTAAGGTTAATACATGAGCCAACAGGGATTGTAGTAGAATGTCAAACAGAAAGATCTCAATTTCAAAATAAGGATAATGCCATGAAAATGCTTAGAACTAAATTGTATGAAATAGAAAAAGAAAAACAGGATAGTGAAATTGCAAATAGTAGAAAAACACAAGTAGGTTCTGGAGATAGAAGTGAAAAAATTAGAACATACAATTATCCTCAAGGAAGAATAACAGACCATAGAATTGGTATGAGTATCTATCAAATAGAAAATTTTTTAAATGGTGATATTGACGAAATGATAGATAATTTAATTGCTGCAGATAGAGCAGAAAGATTAAAGGGAGAGAATGAATAAAAGACAACTCTTTAAAATAAACTTTATAAAGATTATTTTAAGGAGTTTTTTATTGTGAGTGAAATTATAAAAACAACATTACTAGGATTATTTTTTGGGACTTTTGGTACAACACTTGGGGGAATAATTGGAGCATTAATAAAGAGACAATCTAATAAATTCTTAAGTTTTATTTTATCATTTGCATCTGGGTTAATGATGGCAATAATATGTTTTGATTTAATACCAGAAGCTATGAAGATTAGTAATATTACTAAAATAATACTTGGTATTTTTATTGGAATAATCATGATGATTTTCTGCGATTTCGTAGTGGAAAAGAAATTTAAAATAAATAAAAATTCAAAAGATAATAATTTGCTGAAAGTAGGAATTGTAGTTTCTATAGGATTAGCTATACATAATTTCCCTGAAGGGTTAGCTATTGGAGCCGGATTTGAATCATCAATTAAATTAGGATTAAGTTTAGCAATAGCAATATGCTTGCATGACATACCAGAAGGAATATTCCAAAGTAGACACCAATTAAAAATATTTGAGAAAATAGAGACAAATTAAATACAAGCAATAATGTTGCTATCTAACTAAAAATTTAACTGAATTGCAAAAGAAAAAGTTATTAAATCTATACGCAGAACAAATAGAAAATTACGAAATTAATATAGAAAATCACAAAAATAGAATATTAGCCATAAGAAATAAATTAGTATAAATACTTATTTAATAGGCAAGGTACTTGACAAAATAAAGTTACAGTTGTAAACTATATAAAAGTTTACAATTGTAACTTTTTAAATGTTTATAATTTTAAACCAAATTTGTAACTTAGAAAGGAATGAAATTAATAGTGAAAAACAAAAAATATGAAATTACAGATGCAGAATTACAAGTAATGAATGTTTTGTGGAAGTCAGAACCACTAACATTAAATGAAATAGTTAATCAATTAAGCTATAAAGAAATAAAAAATAAAAGTACTATAAAAACTTTATTATATCGTTTAGTAGACAAAGGAAGTGTTAAATCAAGTTCTTCAGAAAATAAAAAAGAAAATATATTTAAAACAGCAATATCACAAGAGAAATATTTGAAAAAAGCTAATGAAAATTTTTTAGATAAACTTTACAATGGCAGTACGAATAAGCTTTTATTAAACTTTGTTGAAGATAAAAAAATAACTAAAAAAGATTTACAAGAATTAATAGATTTAATAGAAGAATGAAAGGAATTATAGATATGCTATTTATTCAAAAGATATTTACTAATATTTTATATATGGCTTTTATAGCAAGTTTTGTAGCAATTATAATAATATTATTAAGAAAAATATTTGACAAAAAAATATCACCAAAGTGGAAATTTGCTATGTGGATACTACTATTAATTAGCTTAATAATTCCATTTAGAATAATATTATATAGTAGCAATGAACAACTTAATATAATAGGAAGTTTTACAAACTATCTTGAAAAAATAAAAATAAACTTTACCTATAATTATTACGGAAAAGTACTAACATATATATGGTTAGTAGGCATGACAAATTTTTTCATTATTTACATATTTAGTGCAATAAAAATGAAACTCAAAATAGGAAAAGAAGAAATAAAAGAAGAAAGAATTTTAAAAATATTAGAAGAAACAAAGCAAAGCTTAGGAATTAAAAGAGATATAAAATTAATAAAACAGAAAAATAAAATAGTACCTTGCATTTATGGTATTTTACAACCAAAAATACTTTTTACGAAAGAAATTTTAGAAAAATCAGATGAAGTTTTAAAATATATTTTTATGCACGAATTAGCGCATTATAAAAGAAAAGATACTTTTTTGAATTTTATACTTTTGCTTATAACATTTGTGTATTGGTTTAACCCAATACTATGGGTTTGTTTTAAAGAAATAAGACAAGATATGGAATTAAAAGCAGATGAATTGGTAATAAAAAACATACCACATAACAAGGATAAAGAATATGCTAAAGCTTTAGTTAGTTTATTACCAATATCAAAAGAAGAAAAAATAACTAATAGATTATTGTATGTTACAGATAGCAAAAAAAATATGGAAAGAAGAATTAAAATGATAAAATTAACAGATAAATTTAAAGAATATAAAGCATTAATAGGTGTAACAACATTAACACTAACTTTATGCATTGGACTGTTGATTTTTACACAAATTAAGCCATCAGAAGATGTAGCTTATAATAACGTGAAATATTTTGAAACACCTGATAGAATTGTATATAAAATAAAAAATGAAGATAAATATTATGTATATGAGTCATCTAGAGAAGATTATAATGAGTTAATTAATCAATTAACAAAATGTGTAGATGGAGTAGGAGAAGGTGAAAAATTATCACAAGATAATATAAGGAAAATTGAAGAAGAAGAAAATTACATAGAATTAGATTATAATACAATTAGTAAGAATTACATTATTGCATTTCAAAAGAAAAATTACAATGTTATTAAAAGAACAGATGAAGGTGGAATAGTTATTAAGAATAATATAAAATACAAAGAAAATTTAGAAAAATTATTAGCAAAACAAACTTTAAATAAAGAAGAATGTTATGGAATGTTAGATAATAAAGAATATCGTATTACAGAGCCAATATATTATCAAGTACCAAGTTGGTCTAATGAACTAAAAAAATATGAACAAGGTATTTATAGTGTAAGATTAGGAACAAAACAAGCATTAGAAAACTTTAAAGCCAACAACAACATCAACATGACACAAGATATACCAGAGGAACAGTTTAAAAAAACAAATGTAATAGCAACAATAACAAAGTATCAAATTGACAAAATAGAGACACGAATTGGTGGAGTAACACTTTATTTTAAAGGAATGGAAAAAACAGGTGAATACTATGTTAATTTATTCTGCTTAAGTAAAGCAATTAATATTAATTGTATTTATCGAAATTTTTATAATGCAACATACATTTACAATTAAGATGAGAAAATATTGGAAGGATAGGTAGTATTATGAAAAAATGGATTATACCAATAATAGAAATACTAATATTTTGCGTAATACTTGGAATATTGGTTGTTCCAATGGCACAGTTAAAAAATTATTATAGAAACGAAAAAAAAGAAAGAAAAATACAAGAAGAAGAAAATCTAGCATATGATTTAGATGCAAAATGGGAAGAAAGTCCAAGGGAAATTGTAGATATTCAAACTGGGAGGTATTACACAGCAATATTAAAAGAAGAAGGTACTGTATGGATTACAGGAGTAAATTGCAGTTATATAAGTGATAATAAATATTATGGTATACAGAGAAATAGATTTACAAAAATGAATTTAGAAAATGTTAAACAAATAGCAATAGGAGGGGATTTTGCTTTAGCTTTAACCAAAAATGGGGAAGTTTACTCATGGGGAGCAAATGAATATTCACAATTAGGTCGAAACAATGGAAGCAAGAAACCTAATCAAATACCAAAGAAAGTAGATATACAAAATATAGAAAAAATTTATGTATTTGGAGAACAAGCAGCTGCTCTTTCATATGATAAAACTGCATATTATTGGGGATATGCAGTAGAAGAATATAATAAAAAAGAAATAAAAACAATAAAACAAAAAGTAAATGAAATTTATTTAGTTCAACATCAATATTATTTTAAAACAATTCAAGATGAAATATATGCAGTTGGATTTGATTTTGGAGGCATTACAAATCAACAAAATGGATGGGCAATAGAACCAGTTAAGGTAGAAATAGAAAATGTAGAAAAAATAGTTTCTTATGAAGGTTATGAACAAGCAAATTCAGGAAATAGAATATACGTAATAAAAAAAGATGGTACATTATGGTTATTAAATACTAAGGGAGAAACATTGCAAACACAAATACAGGGGCTAAGCAACATTAAAGGGGTCTATCCGTATAAATCTAATAATACACAATATAATTTTTTGGCCTTAGATAACCAGGGTAGTCTACACAAAAAAACAGGAGATTATTTGAGCCAAGAAGTAATAACAAATGTAGAAGACGTTCAAGTTTATGACAGTACAATTATAATAAAAAAGAATGATGGAACTTTATGGAATTTAGGAAGTTCTATTAATACTATGAAATCAGATTATACAGGATGGGTACAATATTATCAAACTCCAATGCGAATTAGAACAAACCCCGTTAAAAAATTTTCTATTAATGAAAATTTTATGTTAGTAGTAGATACAAATAATCAACTATATAAACATGGATTTAATAATAAAGGTCAGTTAGGAGGAGGAGAAGATAAAGACTGTCAAGATTTATCTATAATAGAAGAAATGCAAGAAGTAGTGACAGATCCAAGCATGGACACAATAGCAGATTAATTAAAGGAGGGGAATATGTATTTTATAGTAGCAATAGTAATATTTTTACTTTCTTATATGTTATCACATAGAAATTTAAAGTCATTTAAACATGGAGTAACTAAAGTTGTTGTTATTTTATCATTATTTATACTATTGACAGTTATTCTAGGTTTTTTTATAATTTACCTAATAAGTAATAATCATCTTATAGAAGAGATGGGAAAAGAAGCTATTTTTCTATTTATATTTGTTCCAGCATATATTATGCTAGTTGAAATAATATCAGTACCGGTAATTACATATCAAATAAATAGTTATAACATAGAAAAAATAACAAGAAAAAAATTTTTAATAAGACAAATGATTATAATTTTACTAATTTATCTAATTAGTATATGGATGTGGAGTTAAAATAAGAAAGTGACAATGGTAAAAAATGAATAAAAAAATAATAATAATAATTGTATTATTAATTAATGCGTTAATAATAGCAACTACAATATTAATAATCACTTCACTAAAAGGAATAATAAAAAATTATGAAGTAAAAGGAATTGATGTATCAAATCGTCAAGGGAAAATTGATTGAATATTATATCTAAGTAAGATATTCAATTTGCTTTTATAAAAGCAACAGAAGGGGAAAATTATGTAGATTCTTATTTTTTAAAAACCTATCAAGAAGCAAAAGATACTGATTTAGTCTTAGGTGCATATCACTTTTTTGATTCTGAAGCAGATGGAGAAAAACAGGCATATAATTTCGTAAATGCAGTGGGAGAAATATCAGAAAATGAATTGATTTTACCAATTGTAGATGTAGAATTATTATAATAAACAAAATTCTGAACCAGATATTATAAGAAAAGAATTAACAACATTTTTAAATAAAGTAGAAAAAAATACAAGATAGCACCTATAATCTATGTAACACAAAAATCATATAAGAAATACATTGTTGATAGTTTCCAAAAATATGATATTTGAATTAGAAATGTATGGACAAAACCTAAAATTAAAAATGGAGAAAGGACTTTTTGGCAATATACAGATAAAGCGAAGTTACAAGGATACCAAGGAAAAGAAAAATATATAGATTTAAACGTATATTGTGGAACGAAAGATCAATTTAAAGGATATATACAACAAAAACAGGGAAAACCAAAAATTAAGTTAGAAAAAGAAAAATGCTACTATTGCATTAATTGAAAACATTACAGACTATTATGGTCAACAAGGAGAGTCATTTTTGATTGATGTAATTATAACATCTAATACACTAATTATGGGAAATACAGAAAATCAACTTGAAGAATTATAAAAACTAAGGCAGGGGGTGGTACTTTGTATGTAACATTATAAAAATAAAACGGTAAATTAATTGCAAAAAGTATAGAAATATTACATTATTAAAAAGGAGAAAGTATTTATGAAAAATAGAAAATTAATGCTAATAATTATTGTAGTAATTTTAGTAATAATCATTACTATATCTTGCATTTATATAGTAAATAAACAAAATGAAAATAAGGCAAAACAAACATTAGTGGATTTTGTTAATTTAATCAACGAAAAAAATTATGAGGGAATGTATAACAAAGTAAAATTAAGTTCCATGAACAAAGAAGATTTCATTAATAGAAATAAAAATATTTATGAAGGAATAGGTAGTAGTAATATCCAAGTAGAAGTAACAAATATTCAAAAAGAAAATAATGAGTATAAAATAAGCTATCACGAAAAAACGTTTACACTTGCAGGGGAAATCAATTTTGATAATGATGTAACCATAACAAAAGATTATAAACTTAATTGGTCATCCAGCTTTATTTTTCCACAATTAGGAGAAAAAGAAAAAGTAAGAATTTCTACCATAAAAGCTAACAGAGGAGAGATTTTAGACAGAAATGACAAACCTTTAGCAGCAAATGGAAGTATTTTATCTGTTGGTATTGTGCCAGAAAAATTAGGAGATAGTAAAGTTACAAGTATTAGTAAAATAGCAGAATTAACAGGTGTAACAGAAGATTATATAAATGAACAATTAAATGCTTCTTGGGTAAAAGATGATACTTTTGTTCCAATTAAAAAAATAGCAGAAAGTAATACATCTTTAAAAGAAGCTTTGCTTCAAATACCGGGAATTTTAATTAATAAAGAGGATGGACGTGTATACCCACTAGGTAAAGAAGCGGGACATTTAATTGGATATGTACAAGCAATTAATAGTGAAGAATTAGAAAAAAATGAAGGCAAAGGATATAATACTAAGAGTGTTATTGGTAAATCTGGATTAGAAAAAGCTTATGAAGAAAAATTAAGAGGTATAGACGGTTCAGAAATTTATATTGTAGATGAACAGGGAAATAAAATTAGTGAAATAATAAAACAAGATAAAAAGGATGGTAACAATGTAAAAATTACTATTGATAGCAATTTACAGAGTAAAATATATGAACAAATGAAAAGTGACAAAGGATTTTTTGTTGTAATGCATCCAACATCTGGTGAATTATTAGCATTAGTTAGCACACCTACTTTTGATTCTAATGATTTTGTTGTAGGTATGACAACAAAACAATGGAATGATTTAAATAATGATGAAAACAAGCCACTTTATAATCGTTTTATACAAAAATATTGTCCAGGTTCAACATTTAAACCGATAACTGCATCAATTGGTTTAACTACTGGAAAAATAAATGAAGATGAAGAATTTAATTATGATGGTAAGAGCTGGCAAAAAGATAATTCATGGGGAGACTATTACATAACGACCCTAACCGCATATAATGAACCTAAAAATCTACTAAATGGAATAATACATTCTGATAACATTTATTTTGCACAAGCTGCACTAAAAATAGGCAGTAGTACTTTTGTTGAAAAACTAAATAAAATGGGATTTAATGAAACACTAGATTTTCCACTTTATTTAGCAAAGTCTCAATATGCTAATGAAAACTCTGAAAAGATAGAAGGAGAGACAAAATTAGCAGATTCAGGATACGGTCAAGGAAGTATTTTAGTAAACCCAATTCATATGGCATCAATTTATTCTGCATTTGCAAATCAAGGAAATATGATAAAACCAAGTATTATTTATGGAGAAGATAAAGAAATTTTAAAAGAAGAAGTTATGACAAAAGAAGTAGCAGATACTGTGAAAGAAGCATTAATCCAAGTTGTAGAAAATAAAGAAGGAACTGCTAATGATATGAAAATAAGTGGTACTACTATTGCCGGAAAAACAGGCACAGCGGAATTAAAAACTTCTAAAGAAGATACCAAAAGTGGTACACTAGGATGGTTTGATTGCTTTACAGTAGACAAAGGAAATGATGAAGATTTATTAATAATTAGTATGGTGGAAAATGTTCAAAATAATCAAGATGGAGGTAGTCATTATCTAATAAAAAAGATAAGAACATTATTATAATTATGTAGATATAAAGTTAATATTTGATATATGTATTGAATCTAAAAAATCGAACATTTTTAATTAAGTACTGGTTAGCTTGGGAATGAACTCTGTATTATACAGGATTCATTCTTTTTGATTTGTGCTTTACTGTTTTATTAAATAATTGTATAAATTGTGAATACTATTTTTTTTTACACATATAAATTAAACAAATATGTATAAATGGCAGGGGGAACTATGGACAAAACATTTAAAATTAATGTGTATTTTGATCAAAATAGTGAAGAAATAGAAAACTTAATATCTCATTTTCTAATTGATATATTAGAGAAAAATGGTTATTAAATTTTTATTACTTCAACATTTGAATTCATAAAAAATAATATATAATTTTGTTTGAATTCAAATCTTTTTATCAAGCATGGAAAGGAGCTACAATGCTTGAGACAGTTAGAACAGAAAGGTATAATATAGCAATTTATATAAGATTATCCAAAGAAGATGTAGACAGGGGCTATGATGAAAGCGAAAGTATAAAAAATCAAAGAGATTTATTAACTGAATATGTGAAAAAACTTGGAGGAAGGTATAATTTAGTAAAAATATACATTGACCAAGGATTTACGGGAACAAACTTTAATAGACCAGATTTTCAAAGAATGATAAATGATATTGAACTTGGAAAAATAAATATGGTTATAACAAAAGATTTATCTCGTTTAGGCCGTGATTACATAGAAACAGGTGAATATAT
>CANRCM010000037.1 GCA_947629085.1 uncultured Clostridia bacterium | reverse complement strand
TTTAGGTCTAAAAATTATACCGCTTCGGTTTATTCTCTAAAGGATTTTATTGTTTACTTTTCAATGTACTTCTTCGTCATTTTTTTGTACGAACGTTTTGCATTATACTATACCTTTTTTTGTTTGTCAACACTTTTTCGACAAATTTTAAAAAAACTTTTTTACCTATTTTAGGCAAAATAAAAAACTAGTAATTCATGCTTTTTTATTCTATTCATATAGTTTATTTTTTATTACTAATTCTTACGTTTATTTTTAGTTTTCTGTCTGTTGTGAGGTACTTTTTAATAATACCATTTTTAAATTAAATTGTCAATATTTATTTAAGATTTTTTAATGGAATTTTATACCTTTTTTAATTTTTCTTTTAAGTAGTATTTAACACCTTTTCATAATAACATTTTTAATCTTTTATGTCAATATATTTTTATGGCTTTTTATTATATTTCAACTAATATTAAATCATCTCCAATACATTTTATATTCTGCCAGGGAATTACAACGTCATTACCTTGTGAAAATATATTAAACATTTTATTACTTCCTGGAACAATTATATGAGTGATTTTGCCTGTTGCTAAATCTGCACATACGTCTTGAACAAATCCTAATCGTTTTCCATCTTTCACATTTATAACCTCTTTATGTTTAAAATCTAATCCTTTATCTCCCATTTATAATACCCCTTTTATATGTAATATTTTATACTTATATTATATTCTACTTTTTTATAATATTGATTAAAATATAGAAGAAAATTAAAGCTAAAAATAAATATATTATTTTGCAATAATATATTTATTTTATTAATTACTTATAAAATCTTTTTATATGCATAATTGCATTCTTTTCTAATCTTGATACTTGTGCTTGTGATATTCCAATTTCACTTGCTACTTCCATTTGAGTTCTTCCATTAAAAAACCTTTTTGTTATAATCATTCTTTCTTTTTCATTTAACTTTTCTAATGCTCCAGCAATTGTTATGTTCTCTGCCCATATGTCATCGGTATTTTTAGCATCCTTAATTTGATCTATTACGTATAAACTCTCTGTTCCATCATTATATATAGGTTCTTGAAGAGAAACTGGATCTTGTATTGCATCAAAACTAAATACAATTTCTTCTCTTTCCACTTCAAGGTCTTTTGCTATTTCTTCTATAGTTGGTTCTTTTCCATGTTCTTTTAGGTACTTTTCTTTAAATTGAATCGCCTTATATGCTAAATCTCTAACTGAGCGACTTACTCTTATACTATTATTATCTCTTAAATATCTTTTGACTTCCCCTATTATCATAGGTACTGCATAAGTACTAAATTGTACGTTTTGTGTTAAATCAAAATTATCTATTGCCTTTATTAATCCTACACATCCAACTTGAAATAAATCATCTGCTGTTTCTCCTCTTCCATAAAATCTCTGTATTACGCTTAGTACTAGTCTTAAATTTCCATTTATAAACTTTTCTCTTGCTTTTTCATCTCCTGCTTTTATTTTTACAAATAGTTCTTCTTTTTCTTCTTTGCTAAGTAAAGGTAATTTTGATGTATTTACTCCACATATTTCTACTTTGTTGTTTAACAAAAGAAAAACCTCCTTTGAAATTACTTATTACTAGTATTTCCAAAACAAGGTTTTTTATACTTCAGCCAATTTTACTTGCTATTTCTTTTTTCATTTTATTAATTATTTTCTTTTCTAATCTAGATATATAACTTTGTGATATTCCGAAGTTCATCTGCTACTTCTTTTTGCGTTTTTTCTTTTCCTGTTTTAAATCCAAATCTCATCTCCATTATATCTTTTTCTCTTTCTTTTAATTTAGATATTGATTCTCTAAGCAAGACTTTATCAACCTCATCTTCTAAATTTCTAGATGTAATATCTGGCTCTGTTCCTAAAATATCTGAAAGTAAAAGTTCATTTCCATCTCTATCTCGATTAAGCGGTTCGTCTATAGATACTTCGCCTTTTATTTTATTACTTTTTCTCAAAAACATTAATATTTCATTTTCTATACATCTTGAAGCATATGTAGCTAATTTTATTTTTTTATCTGAATTAAATGTATTAACTCCTTTCATTAATCCTATTGTTCCTATTGAAATTAAATCCTCAATTCCTATTCCTGTATTTTCAAATTTTTTAGCTATATATACAACTAACCTTAAATTTCTTTCTACCAATACTTGTCTAGCTTGTAGATTATCTTTCTCTGATAATTTATCTATATATTCTTTTTCTTCTTCTGGAGGTAATGGTGGTGGCAATGTTTGACTACCAGCTATATAAAATATCGGTAAATATTCTATTTCGTTGTTTTCATTTAGATATTTTGCACATACTGTATTAATACTGTTTTTTAAAAAATCTACTAACTTCATTATTCTAATTCCTTTCTTCTTTAATTAAAATCATAAAAGTTCTACCCCCAACAAAGCTCTATATTCTCCTCTTTTAGTTAATGATTTATCATAAATTCCTATTATTGCTTCCTCTATTTTTTCTCCTTCTTCTGTTATTATTTTTACATATTCTGATTTTATTCCTAAAAGCATACCATTTTGCTTTCCAAGTGATGAATATGGAATTAATTTTAATTTAGAAATATATTCTTCTTTTATATTATGAGGTACTTCTGTAAATTGGCCTCCTATAATTTTTTCTAGATTATTTAGAATTTCTTTTGGTATGATTTCATATAAAAGAGTATGCTCAATTATAATTACTGGTATGTTGGTAATAGGTTCTCTTAAAAAATTTCCTGTATCTATCATAGCTTTGGTTTTAATTAATTTATTATTAATTTTAATTTCTACATTACAGAACATATCTTTTTTAGAAATTTTATTTTTTACAATTCTAAATGCAACAATAATTATTATAAATGAAATAATTGCACCTAATATTATTATTTTTAGTGTATATGTTCCTAGAAACATTCCATTTTTCATTAAAATGTTTTGGGGTTTTACTATATATATTAAGGCAAATGCAACGCCTCCAAAAACAAATGACGTTAAATAAAATATTGTTAAGTCTTTCCACATTTTTTTCATGTTTTGTGGATTAAATGCTATGTAAACAATTATGATCGATAATATAAATTTTAGTATAATATTTTCATATATTTTTATAAAGCCAATATATGCAACAATTGAATATATTGCACCCAATAAACTAGATATAATAATTCTTATATGATTAATTTTTAATTTTAATATGATTGATGTTGCAACCAAAATTATATAATTCATAATAATATTTTCTATTAATACTACGTCAATATAAATAGTCATTAAATCACCTGCTAAATTATTCTACTACTTATATTTTGCAAATGTTGTCTTTTCTTATATGCGAAAAAAAGAAATAATCGAGCACTTTCGATTATTTCTTTTTTTTACTTATCTTTCTTTTAATTTTTATACATTTTAAAACAAATTTCATATGTTTCTATATATTATTTATTTTCTATTTTTATAACTAATTACATATTTTTATTTTTGTTCTTTCTTAAGAAAGATGGAATATCTAAATCATTTTGTGATGAATTTGATTCTGTGCTTGATGGTATTGAATTGATTTTCTTCTCCCATGTTTTTGATACAATATTATCTACTCCAATACTTGATATTGGTTGGTTTTTTTCAAAACCTGTTGCTATTACTGTTATTTTTATTTCATCATTCATAGTTGTATCTGTAACAGTACCAAATATAATATTTGCTTCTGGATCAACACTACGTTGTACTAATTCTGCAGCTGTATTTACTTCATGTAATCCTAAATCTTCTCCACCTGTTATATTGATAATAACTCCTTTTGCTCCTTCTATTGATGTTTCTAATAAAGGACTTTGAATAGCTTCTTTAGCTGCATCTTCTGCTCTATTTTCTCCCGTTGCTGTACCAACTCCCATATGAGCCATTCCTTGATTTAACATTATTGTTTTTACATCTGCAAAATCCAAATTTACAAGTCCTGGTATTGCAATTAAATCTGATATACCTTGTACACCTTGTCTTAATATATCATCCGCCATTTTAAAAGCTTCAATGATTGATGTTTTTCTATCAATAATTTGTAATAATTTATCATTTGGTATTACAACTAATGTATCTACTTTTCCTTTTAAGCTTTCAATTCCACGTTCTGCTTGAGATAACCTTTTTTTACCTTCAAATGTAAATGGCTTTGTAACCACACCTATTGTTAATATTCCCATTTCTTTTGCAGCAGCCGCAACTATTGGCGCAGCACCTGTACCTGTTCCTCCACCCATTCCAGCTGTAACAAATACCATATCTGCTCCTCTTAATACTTCTGCTACTTCAGCTTTACTTTCTTCTGCTGATTGAGCTCCAATGTCAGGATTTGCTCCTGCACCTAATCCTCTTGTTATTTTTTCTCCTATTTGTATTTTTGTACCAGCTTTTGAAGTTTGTAGAGCTTGTCTATCTGTATTAACAGCAATAAAATCTACACCTTTTATCCCCGCATCAATCATTCTATTAACAGCATTATTTCCAGCTCCTCCTACTCCTATAACTTTAATTGTAGCTGTTCCATCCATCATTGTTATGTTATTGTTGTCTTCATTATTGAAATCCATCATTATAGTTTTTCCTCCCTTTCTTAAACTGCTTTATTTTTACAGTCTTGAATAAAAATTCTTTTTGTATATACCGTTGAACCTCATCCCTATAAAATTTGGTTAACTAAAATTAATAACTTTTTTAAGAATAGAAAAATTCTTTTATTCTTTCTAATACTATTTTTATTATATTTTCATTACTTTGTGTGTCTATACTACTTGATACTGTTTTTGTAAATGGTCTTGCCGCTATATATCTAACAAGAGAATAACTTGTTCTATATATTGGCTTTACTGTACTTATAGCCCTTCCAGTTGAAATCTTTACAGGTATATTTAAATTTATCTTTCCTGCAACGTCACTTTTATTTATATTTACAATTCCTTGACCAGTTAAAATAACATTATTAATTTTATGTTTCAATCCTTGATTTGTTATATCTTTGTTAATAATATAAAATATTTCTTCTATTCTTGCTTCTATTATTTCAATTAACTCTGAACTTTTTATTATTTTGTTTTTATTACTATCTTTACAAGTATTTAAAATAATATCATTATCATTATCTATAAAAGATTTTAGTGCTAACCCATATTGTCTTTTCAATTTATCCGCTTCTTCTTCTGATATATTCAATACTAATGATATATCCTTAGTGATATTATCTCCACCTACTGGTATAGAGTTAGTATATAAAAATGATGATCCTTCAAATACTCCTATATCAGTATTACCTGCTCCTATATCCAATAGCATTATATTATCATTCAATTCATTTTTATCTAATATTAAATTTCTTTCTGCTAATGTAATAGGCACAATTCCATCTATTTCTAATCCTACTTTTCTAAAAATCATATTTAACTGTCTTACATATTCTTTTTGAGCTAGTATTACTTGTGCATTAATTGTAAAAGCAGAGCTTAAACTTCCTACTGGATCTGTAACTACTGTACCATTTTCAAGAGTAATTTTATTAGGAACAATATCTATTAATGTTTCACCTTCTGGAATTTCTATATCTTTTATTTGCATTATTGCATTTTGTACATCACGCATAGATATCCCTGCATATTTATCCTTTACTTCTCTTGTTATACTGTTTTGTACAATTGTTACATATTTACCTGGAATAGTTACATAAGCAGAATTAATTTTTAAATTTGTTTCTTCTTCAGTATCTTTTATCGTTTTTGCCAAACTTAAGATAACTTCTTCCTCGTTTATTATTTTTCCCTTCTTTAGTCCACTACATTTATATGAGGTATTGCATATAATCTCAATCTGTCCAAAGTTATTAACTTCTCCAACAACTGCACAGACTTTACTTGTTCCTATATCAATACCTACAATGATATCTCCTATTGCCAAGTTAACTCCTCCATTTTTTAGTATAATTTTTCTTAAATTAATATATATTACATTTTTTTTAAAAAGTCAATAGGTTTGTTATATTTTTGTAATATTTTTGTAATATTTTTGTAATAATACTTTTTTATTGTAGGTTTTTAAATAATTAAAATCACTCATCTTTAAGCAAATTGATGAGTGTATTTTTCAAAAATATTATTTTTACTAGTAAATTATTTATTCTGTCATGTCTTATATTTCGATAATGAATTTTTCTTGTTAATCTTTTAGCAAACTCTTTTTAGAATAGTTGTTTTAATTTTTACCTTCCTATTTTACTATATTATTTAGTTTTATCTTTGTTTTGACTTTTATTTAACCACTTGTCTACATAGTATCTTCTTATAATAGATAAATTTACAAACATTCTTCCTACAAAAACAACAATTGCTGCTAGATAGATATCTACATTTAATTTTTGCCCAAGTATTGTTAAAAGAATAGCTAAAATAGCATTTCCAAAAAAACCTGTTACAAATATTTTTAAATCAAAATTTTTATTTATAACTGATGTAATTCCTCCAAATACGGAATCTAATGCAGCTATAATTGCTATTGCTAAATAACTTGAATATGTATAAGAAATCATTGGTACATTCATCCCTATTATTGCTCCTAATATACATCCTATTAATATAGTTATAAAAATCATAATTTCCCTCCTTTATTGTATATATTTTAAATTTATTTCGCCTTCATATTTCAAGATTTTCACTTTATTTGATTTTTCGATTGAAACGTCTTGCCCTATTTTCTTCATTTCATCTACATGTCCTCCATTTCCTGTTAAAGCTGTTTCTAAGTATGCCGAATTTCCTATTGCTTTAATTACATATGGCGCTAATATTCTTTTACCATTTACTTTTATAAACGTTTCATTTATATCTACAATATCACTCATATTAATAATTCTTTCATCATTAATTGATATTGCCTCTGCTCCTGCAATTTTTAAAGCATTTACTATTACTAATAAATCATCTCCATTTATTCTTGCAATTTCTTCATTGTTAGTTTCTCTTAATGTTACTTCTATTCCTTGTCCTTGCACATCAGTTTTTCCTAAAGACATATTTAATTGTTCAAGTTCTTCATCTACTAATTTTTCTGTCTCTTCATTTGACTGACTAGTTGTTCTATATTCTTCAATTTTTTCCATGGTTTCGTCATATTGTTGTTCTATGTCTTCATATTTAGATTTCCAATTTGCAAACTCTGTTCTTAACTCCGCTTCTCTCATATTTTCTATTGATGTAATATCTGTTTGATTAACAATTTTAAATTGCATTGACATTACCAATACCAAAATAAAACAAGTTATTCCAATAGTTATAATCATTGTAATTTTTCCCTTTTTTATGTTTTTTTTCATTCTAGCCTCCTATAATTATTTTATTGTTTGTGCATACTCATAATTAATTACGCCTGTATATTTAGGAATTGTTATATTGTTTGATTTTTTAAGATCTGCTCCTACACTTGCATTCTTTAATATTTCTAAATAACCACCTGGTCTTGATAATCCTGCTAATTGTTCTGGAAGTCCAATTGCCTTTATTGTAAAAGGTGTTCCGACTTTTTCCCCATTTATATCTATTATATTTCCACCACATGATATGGCTGTATTAGGTATGATTCTTTGTTCATTAATTGATATTGCTTCTGCTCCCGCATTTTTTAATTCATTTACTACTCCTAAAATATCTACATCATGTACTAGTAATGTACTTGGATTTAATACGCTATTTGCATCTTTTTTACTATCACTTAACGTAACTATAACCCCTGGCCCTGTTACTTCTGTTAATCCTAGTATTTTATTTGCTTGTTTTATTTTTTCTTCTTTATCAATTAATTCGGAATTGTTTTTTGTTGAATTTTCTCGTTCTGTTTCTAATTCTTTCTCTGCTTTTTCTAAATCATTATATTTATTATCATATTTTTCTTTATATTTTAATACTTCTGCTCTTAGAGTATTTTCTTCATAATTATTACTTACTATTGAATTTGTATATTCTACAGATCTTATTTGTATACATATTGCTAATGTTAATGCGAAGCACATAATTCCTAAAACAATACTAACTTTTTTATTATCTAATATTTTCTTATTATGATTATCCTTCAAAATAATACTCCTTTCTATTTTTACACTTTTTCTCTAAAATATGGCTGAAATTTATTGTTTAGATCTCCATTAACAAAAATATCGCCCTCTTTTCCTTTTTCTTGTTCTATAATTGCTATAACATAAAGCATTTTGTTGCTTAAATTAGAGGTATCTCCTAAATGAACTTTTTTACCTTCTTCTTCTATATAAATAATATAATCACTTTTATTGCTAATGTCAATACTTATAACTTTTCCTTCTAAACCATTTTCATTAGTAGAATTTATTATTTTTATAATATCTTGTAAACTTTCTAAATCATCGTTATTTAATCTTTTTCCTAGTTCTATTTCTTCTTCATTTGTTGAAATTCCATAGATTATTGGTAATCCTTTGCTATTTTCTGAAATTTCTAATAAATATCCTTGATTATTTATATAAACAAATTTTCCCATATAATCTATATTATATGTAGGAATTCTTTCTTCTACCTCTATTTCTACTATATTTGGTATTTTTCTATGTAATTTTACATTTTCAATATATGGATTTTCTTTTATTTTATTTGATATTGATTTACTATAAAATTTGAATATGTTTTCTTCTGGTTTCAATTCAGATAGACTAATAATTGTTTCACTTGATACTTGGCTATTATTTAATACTTTAATTTCTTTAATATTAAATATTGGTGATGTTATAGCAAAAATAATTGTCCCCACTATTAATATCAAAAATATAAATATTTTTAAAAACAATTTGATTTTTTTATTTCTTCTTTGTATTTTCTTTTCTTTTTCACTCAATGCTTTTTTTATTTTTTCTTCTTTTTGAATTCTATTTTTATTAGTCATTTGAATTAATTTTTCTGTTTCTATATCAAACTCATTACTTATGTTTTGTTTGTTTCTTTCTTTTATTCTATTATCCCTTTCCTGGATTTTTTTATTATAAGTCTGCTTAGCTTGTCCATGATTTTTATTAGTAAATTTTTTTTGAGGTTTTTTAGTTATACTCAAAATATTTCCTCCTTTAAAAGTTTTTGTATCCTGTATCAAGTGATTATATATTTATATATATAACCACTATCAATAGGATTATAATAATTTATTGTTTTTGTATATCAACACCTATATTATTTAACTTCTGTTCAATTTTTTCATATCCTCTTAATATATATTCTATATTTTCTATTTTGGTTATTCCTTTTGCTGCAGTTGCAGCTAATATCAATGAAGCACCACCTCTCAAGTCTGTTGCTTTTACATTTGCTCCATATAATTTTTTGGTTCCTTTTATAATTGCCGTTCTACCTTCTATTGAGATTTTTGCTCCCATTCGAATTAATTCTTGTGTATATTTATATCTATTTTCAAAGATATTTTCTACTATAATTGATGTTCCTTTTGCTAATGTTAACATAGTAGCAAATATTGATTGCATATCTGTTGGAAATCCTGGATATGGCATTGTTTTTATATTTACTGAATTTATTTTTCTAGGAGCTATTATTTGTATTTCTGCTTTTTTTATATATAATTTACAACCAGCTTCTTCTAACTTATCTATGACTGGTATTATATGTGTTTCATTAATATTTTTGATTTTCAAGCTAGCTTTGTTCATTGCAGCTAAACATAGAAATGTTCCTGCTTCTATTCTATCTGGCATAACATTATAGCTTACATCTTTTAATTTTTTTACTCCTTCTATTTCTATTTGACTTGTTCCTGCTCCAATTATCTTTGCTCCCATTTTATTTAAAAACTTTTGTAAGTCTATAATTTCTGGTTCCCTTGCAGCATTAGTTATTATAGTTTTTCCGCTCTGCTAAACAACTTGCAAGTATTGCATTTTCTGTTGCTCCTACACTTGGAAATTCTAAATCAATTTTTTCTCCTACTATTTTATCACAACTACATTCAATATTTCCATAGTTTTTTATAATATTTATTCCTAATTTTTCAAATGCTTTTAAATGTAGCTCTATAGGTCTTGTACCTATATCACATCCTCCTGTTTGCGATAGTTTGTGGGTACATAAATTTTAAGTGAAATGCTAGCCCTCCGTTTTCGTATAATTCATTATACATTTCGTCAT
>CANRCM010000036.1 GCA_947629085.1 uncultured Clostridia bacterium | reverse complement strand
GGGACTCGAACCCCCACGCCGTTGGCACTGGTTCCTAAGACCAGCGCGTCTACCAGTTCCGCCACATCCGCATATTTTCTTGACAATGTATATAATAGCATATTAATCCTTTCATTGTCAAGATTTTTTATACTTTTTATCCAAACAATCCACGTTTTTTTATTGGTGGTTGCTCGTTCATTGTTTTTGCTAATTGTACTAAAAGTTCTCTTTGTTCTTTTGATAATCTTTTTGGAGTTTGTACAGTTACTGTAAATACAAAATCTCCACTATTATTAGAATTAATTGATTTAAACCCTTTATTCCTAATAGTAAATTTGCTTCCTGTTTGAGTACCTTCTGGAATCTTGTATTGTTCTTTCGTTCCATCTACCATTGGTATTTCCAATTCTGCTCCTAATGTTGCTTGTGTTATAGTAATTGGAACTTCGCATAAAACATTATTTCCTTTTCTTGTATATATGCTATGTCTTTTTATTTTTACAGTAATATATAAATCTCCCTTAGGTCCACCCTTTTCTCCTGTTTCACCTTCTCCTCTAAGCACTACTGTTTGATTATCATCTATTCCTGCCGGTATTTTAATTTTAATTTTAGGTTGTTTACGAACTTTTCCTTTTCCTTTACAATTTTCACATGGCTCATTTATTATTTCACCACTTCCGTGACATTCTATACAAGTTCTTGTTGTTTGCATTTGTCCTAATATAGTATTCTGAACTCCTGTTATTTTACCTGTTCCATGACAAGTAGGACATTTTATAGGAGATGTTCCTGGTTTTGCACCCGTACCGTGACAGTGTATGCATTCTTCGTCTCTAGTTATCACAATTTCTTTTTCCACTCCCGAAAAAGCTTGTTCAAATGAAATATCAATGCGTACATTTAAGTCTGCACCTTTTCTAGGGCCTCTTTGTTTTGCAGAATTTCTTCCTCCAAATCCACCTCCAAATATTGATGAAAATATATCTCCTAAATCTCCAAAATCTCCAAATCCATCAAATCCAGAACTAGTATAAGAATAATATCCATTTTGTCCTCCTGCTCCTCCAAATCCTTGTGGACCATCATGGCCAAATTGATCATACATCTTTCTTTTTTGAGGATCTGATAAATTTTCATATGCTTCGTTAACTTCTTTAAATTTAGCCTCTGCTTCTTTTTTATTATCTGGATTGCTATCTGGATGATATTTTTTTGCAAGTTTACGATAAGCTTTTTTTAGCTCTTCATCTGTTGCATTCTTATTAACTCCTAGCACTTCATAATAATCTCTTTTTGTTGACATCATCTATTCCTCTTCTCTATTTTATAAAAGGGATTTAAGGAATATTCCTCAATCCCCTTTCATTTTTTATCTTTTATTTGTTGTCTTTATCATCTTCTACTTTATAATCTGCATCATATACATTTCCATTATCTCCATTTGCTTCTGTTTCAGCCTCTGTTCCTGTTGCATTGTTTGCATCTGTTCCTGCATTTGGATTTGCATTTTTATATAGCTGTTCACTCATTTGATAAAATACTTGTGTTAACTTTTCAGTTGCCTCTTTTATTTTTCCAGTATCATTTGTTTCAAGAGCTTTTTTAGTATTTTCTATTTCTGTTTCTACTTTTGCTTTTTCCTCACCACTAATTTTATCTCCCAAATCTGTTAATGTTTTTTCACTATTATAAATTAAGCTTTCTGCATTATTTTTAACTTCAACTTCTTCTTTTTTCTTCTTATCTTCTTCTGCATGTGCTTCTGCATCTTTTACAGCTTTGTCAATATCTTCATCTGTTAAGTTTGTTGATGCTGTAATTGATACATTTTGACTATTTCCTGTAGCCATATCTTTTGCAGATACGTGAACGATACCGTTTGCATCTATATCAAATGTTACTTCAATTTGTGGAACTCCTCTTGGTGCTGCTGGAATTCCTGTTAATTGGAATCTTCCAAGTGTTTTATTATATGATGCCATTTCCCTTTCACCTTGTAAAACATGCACTTCTACTGATGTTTGACCATCTGCTGCTGTTGAAAATATTTGTGATTTTTTAGTTGGTATTGTTGTATTTCTTTCAATTAATTTTGTAAATACTCCTCCATATGTCTCAATACCAAGTGATAATGGCGTTACATCTAATAATACTAAATCTTTTACATCTCCTGAAAGAACTCCACCTTGAATAGCTGCTCCAATTGCAACACATTCATCTGGATTAATTCCCTTATCAGCTTCTTTTCCTATTATCCTTTTTACCATTTCTTGAACTGCCGGTACTCTAGTAGAACCACCAACTAACAATACTTTGTGTATATCATTTGCTGTTAATCCTGCATCTTTTAATGCTTGATTAACAGGTCCTGAAGTTGCTTCTACTAAATCATGAATTAATTCTTCAAATTTAGCCTTTGTTAATGTTACATCTAAATGTTTTGGTCCTGTTGAATCTGCAGTAATAAATGGTAAATTTATTTGAGTTTGTTGAACACCTGATAATTCTATTTTTGCTTTTTCTGCTGCTTCTTTTAATCTTTGCATTGCCATTTTATCAGCTTTTAAATCTATACCATTTGATTTTTTAAATTCTTCAACTAAATAATTTATAATTGCTTCATCAAAGTCATCTCCTCCTAAATGAGTATTACCACTTGTTGATAAAACTTCAAATACACCATCACCAATATCTAGAATAGAAACGTCGAATGTTCCTCCTCCTAAATCATAAATTAATATTTTTTGATCTTGTTCTTTATCCATTCCATATGCTAAAGCAGCTGCTGTTGGTTCATTAATAATTCTTAAAACTTCTAGCCCCGCAATTTTTCCTGCGTCTTTTGTTGCTTGTCTTTGGCTATCATTAAAGTATGCTGGTACAGTAATAACTGCTTGTGTTACTTTTTGTCCTAAATAATTTTCAGCATCTGCTTTTAATTTTTGTAATATCATTGCTGAAACTTCTTGTGGCGTAAATTTATCTCCTTCTATATTAACTTTATCTGCTGTTCCCATCTTTCTTTTAATTGATATTACTGTATTATCTGGATTTGTAACTGCTTGACGTTTTGCTATTTGTCCTACTAATCTTTCTCCATTTTTAGAAAATGCAACTACAGATGGAGTTGTTCTATTTCCTTCTGCATTTGGTATTACTACTGCTTCTCCTCCTTCCATAACCGCTACACATGAATTTGTTGTTCCTAGGTCAATTCCTATAATTTTTCCCATTTAAATCATCCTTTCTTTTTAGCTATCCTATAAATAGATAACTTATATTTTATATATTTTAAAATTAATAACTTTGTTTTAATTAGCTACAACTACCATAGAATGTCTAATTACTTTGGAGCCTATTTTGTAACCTTTTCTATATTCTTGTGTTATCTCTTTTTCTCCTAAATTTTCATCTTTAATACTTCCAACCGCTTCATGCAATTCTGGATCAAAAGTATTTCCCACTGCTTCTATTTCCTCTATACCTTTAGATTTTAAAACATCTTTAAATTGTTTTAATACAAGCTCTATTCCTTGTTTATAATTTTCATCTTCAGTTTCTACTTTTTCAGCATTTTCTAAATTATCTAATACTGGCAATATGACTTCTATTACATCTGAAAGAATTGAATTGTATAAGCTTTCCCTTTCTTTTCCACTTCTTTTTTTAAAATTTTCAAATTCTGCTAAAATTCTTTTATATCTATCATCTAAGTCATCATAATCTTGTTTTGGTACCATTTCTTTATCAGTATCTTTACTCTGAATTTCCTCTTTTAATTCCTCTTTTAATTCTTTTTCTTTATCACTCATTTTATCCCTTCTTTCTTTAATCCTTATTATTTAGTTTTTTATTAATGTATTTCATAACAGAAATAACTTTTGAATAATCCATTCTTTTAGGTCCTATTATTCCTATTGTTCCTAAATCTTTTCCTTTTACTTTATGTTTAAAAGTAATCACACTAAAATCCTTTAGTTCTTCTTTATTGTTTTCTTCTCCAATATAAACTTTTATATCTTCTGCAAATCCTGATTTTAACATGTCTGCAACTAAATCTTTAGTATCTAATATATTTATAAAATTTTTTGCTACTTCTAAACTATTAAATTCTGGTAAATCAAAAGATTTATTTGTTCCTTCTAAATATATATTTTCATCTTCTTTAAGAATTTTTTTCAATTGTTCTATTATAGGTTTTATAACATTTACACTATAGGTCATTTCATCATATAAATATTCTTCTAAAGGTCTATCTATCCTTTCTATTGGTTGCCCTTTCAATTTATTATTAAACATATAGTTCATTGTTTCTGCCTGTTTTTCATTAATATCTTCATCAAATTTTATTATTGTTTCTTTTATAAGACCTGTATCTGTTAGTATAACTGCCATCATCATTCTTTGGCCTAACAAGACAAATTTTATTTCTTCTATTAATTGACTTGTAGTTTTGGGTCCTATAGACACTGTAGTATAATGTGTTACTTCTGAAATAGTGTTAGCTGTTATTTTTGTTAAGTCCTCTATTTCATTTACTTTTGTTTCTAATTTAGAACTTATATATTTTATTTCTTCTAAACTTATATCATTATCATTTACCAATTCGTCTACATAATATCTATATCCTTTAGCTGATGGCACTCTTCCACTTGATGTATGTGTTTTATCTAAAAATCCACTTCTTTCTAAATCTGCCATTTCATTTCTTATGGTAGCACTACTACAATTTAGTCCATAATTATTTGTTAAAGCATTAGAACTTACTGGCTCTGCTGTATTTATATATTCTTCTACTATTGCTTGTAATACTTTCTTCTTTCTATCATCTAACAATTTTTTCACCTCTTTTACTAGAATTGTTAGTTTCATTTTTAGCACTCTTACAATTTGTTTGCTAACTTTATATATATTATACCCCTTTTTAGCACTTGTCAATAGTTTCTGCTAATTTTTCTATTAATTTTTTATAAATTAAATTTTAAGCATAATATAAAATTTTATAATTATTTTATACATTAAGAATATTATGATGTTTTTTTGTTAATAATAATTCTAAATTAATTATGGAGGTTTTTTATGGATAATTCAGAATATATTTTAAATGAAGTAAATAAAGGAATAAAAATGGGAATGGACTCTATTTCTACTATTTCTGAAAAAGTTCAAGATTCAAAATTTAAAGAAGATTTACAATTTCAATATAATAAGTATAATGAAATTTTAAATAAAGTAAATAATAAACTTAGTGAGTATGGAAAATTTCCAAAAGAATTAAATCCTATGCAAAAAACTATGGGATGGATTAGTATTGAATTTGGTACTTTAGACGATAAAAGTGATTCTAAAATCTCTGAAATGATGTTAAATGGTACAAATATGGGAATAATTAAAGGTGTTAAATTATTAAATAATAATCCAGAATGTGACCCTGATATAAGAAATATTTTAGATGAATTTGTTAAATTTCAAGAAAATACAGTTGAACAATTGAAAAAATATTTATAAAAAATATAGGATATAATCAAATATCTAAATTATACAAATTTTATTTAAAAATATAATCTTTACGCTAATAAATATTATAAGCTTAAAATAGCACAAAAGTTTAACTCTTGTGCTATTTATTCTTCGTTCACATCAATTAATGAAAATAATTCCTTGTTATTATTTAATTCAACAATATTCATTACAACACCTTCACCAATAACATTTCCGCCAAGTTTTTTAATACTTTCTTTAATAGCTGTCATTGTATTTCCTGTTGCATAGATATCATCTATAATATAAAAATTTTTATTATCATATTTTTCATTTACAAGTTTAGGAATTTCTAATATATCTTTTCCATATTCTTTTTGATATTCAAATCTATCTTCTATTGTTGTAGGTGGTAATTTTCCTTTTTTTCTTATCGGTATACATCCTATATTTAGTTCATTGGCAACTGAAGTCCCAAATAAAAATCCTCTAGCCTCTGGTGACACAATATAATCAATTTGTTTATTTTTTAAATTTTCTACAAACTTATCTGTTATTTCTTTTAAAGTATCTTTTTGTAATATTAGTGGTGTAATATCTATAAATTCAATTCCTTTTACTGGGAAATTTTTTTCTGTCCTTATATTTAGATCGTTTGTTAATACATTTCTTAATATTTTCATTATTTATTACCTTCATATTTTATTTTTGAATTAAACGCTATTATAGTTTGAAATATTGGTTGCAACAATAATAATCCAAATCCAAATCCAATACCTCTTCCAAATGCTTTAGATAATTTAAATCTTTTTACTATTAACATAGCAATCATTATAATCCATCCTATTATTGGTATTAACCACATAAGTATTATAAAAGGTGATATTTTACATATTTGATACATTACTATTTGTCTATATATTGGAATAATAGCTGCCCATGCATATTTTCCTGCTTTCTTGTATATTATACATCTTAATATTGTACCATAAATAAATAAAATTAAAATAACTATTCCAGTTACAGTTACAATTGTTCTAAATGTATAATTTGACCATACTAATTTTGTTGCTAATTCAACTTTTTTATCTGTTGGTGTTTCCTTTATTGTTTCTGTTATAGCTTGTTTTGGAGTATATCCTTCCTTCAATTTTTCATTCAAAGTATCAAAGTCAATATCCTCATCTATAATTTTTCTTATACTTTCTTTATCTGTAGTTTCTAATATTTCTTTTCCAGTATCAATTAGATCTTGACTTACACCATTTTCTTTTATTTCTTCTTCATATTTATCTAATAAATTAGATAAATCTTCATTATTATATTCTTCACTTAATTCATCATATGCTTTTAACACATCTTCTTTTTTTATATTATTTAAATCAATACTACTTGAATATTGTTCTATTTGCTTTTTTATTTGCGCTTCTTGTTTACTACTAATTGTAGCCATTACTTGACTATTAAATATTGTCTGAATTATAATAAACCCCATTGTTATTATAAGTATCATATTAACTTTTCTAATTTTTTTCATATAAATCATCTCCTAAGATTTTATAAAATCTTTTCATTTTTATTTTTGAGTTTTGAGAATCTATAAATTCTATTTTACCTTCTTGTTTTTCTAATAAATCATTTTTTTGTAATATTTCTTTTAAATATTTTGCTAAATTAGGTGCACCATAAAAAAACTTAATTTCTTTACCTAATATTAATTCTATCTCTTCTTTAATTAATGGGTAATGTGTACATCCGAAGTACTACATTTTTTACATTTCCCTTATATATATTTAATAATTTTGATAAATATTTTTTTATTTTTTCTTTATTATCTTCTTCTATTATATCAGCAAGCCCAACGCATGGTAACAACTCTGTTTTATGATTATTATATTTATTATATAGCATATTAAACTTTTCACTTTCAATTGTTCCTTTAGTTGCTAAAACTAGAGTTGATTCATTATATGCATAATCATATACCATTTTATATGCTGGTTCTATTGCTATAAACTCTATATGATTATATTTTTTTCTTAAATACGAAACGGCCTTTGCACTTGCAGTATTACATGCTATTACAATAATTTTACATTTTCTATTAATTAAATATTTAACAATTTTGTCACATATTTGTAATAATTCATTATCTGTTTTATCTCCATATGGATTATTTTTAGAATCACTGTAGTAAATATAATTCTCGTTCGGAAGAATTTTTAATATTTCTTTTAATACTGTTACTCCTCCAATTCCTGAATCAAATATTCCTATGGGTTTCATTTATAACCTTCTTCCATTAATTATTAATACACATTATATCATAGAAATTGTTACAAAATCAATACAACTTTTAAACTTTTTATTTTACTTTTAGAAGTTATTAAATATGTATAGTTTAATAATATTAAGTTTTACTAAAATATATTTAAAAAATGATAAAATCAATATGAACAAATTATAAATTAATGACTTATATGTTTTTTAATATATAAAATTTTAGAGAATAAAAAATTGTTAAAACTATTTCTAAAAAAGCGTAAAAATGATACTCTTTTACGCCTTTTAGATATAATTATGCTGTTATAACATCTTCTTGAATAGAACTTTTATCATTGTCTAAACTATCCTTAAATATGTTTCTAAATATCACTCTTGTTAATGGTTGTATAAAAAATAATTGTGAAAGTAATGCAAAAGGAAAATTCAATACAACTTTTTGTAAAAAATATGGTATAAAGTTTATAATAAAGTTTTGTAAATTTCCTCCATATATTCCAACTTCAATGATTCCATTATAAAGTATTGTTGCTAAAAAACTCATTAATGGGCACATAATCCCAACGGTCATACATATTATTACTATTTCTATTAACATTGGTTCATGTTTTTTAGGGTCAATTATTTTTAATCCTAATTTCAAAGATAATGGACTTCCGATAAAAATTTCACATAAATATGCTAATACAAATTCTATTGGAATAAATATCAATGAATTTTTTATTACTTCTACATTAAAACCTCCTGCTTCATAAGATGAACAGTAAAATACAAAACAAGGTACTGTTATCATTACTGTTATTAATGCAAACATTAATTTTTGAAATTTAGTCTGTGGCATATTTATTTCTCCTTTCTTTTTATTTTTTAAGCACAAAAAAGCACATGTAACCTTATACAGTTTTGTACCGTAATCAGATTTACAAGCTTTTAGCTCTACATGTGTCGTTTACTGTTTTATTTAAATTATTTTTATAATATAACATTTTTATTTAAATTTGTCAAATGTTAATTAAAACTTTATAGTATTATTTAGTATTTCATAATCATTTTTATCTTATTATATCAATTTATTTTTAATTTTTTTTAATTTGATTTTTTGTTCTTTAGTTATGCAAAATGATTCTATTGATTTTTGTATCCCTTTGTTATATGTCCATTTATCTAGTTTAGCATTATTTTTTAAAAAATTTAATGTTTTTTTATAATATTTAATAACACAGTATGATATAAGCCACGCATTAGCCATTTTTACATAATATTTATCTAAACTAACATTATTAATTATTTTGTAAATTTCTTCTATATGCTCATCATCTATATAATAATTTAAAATCATTACTAATGCAAACCTAACTTCAAATTCTTTATTAGATTTTAAATATGATTCTATTATATTCCACATTTCATTATAATACTTTTTCGTTATTTTTAAACTACTACAAAATGAATCACATATTGCCCAATCATCAATTTTAGGAACAAATATATTAATATATTTTTCTAGTTCTTCATAACTAATGTTTTTATATGAACCTATTAAAATTCCTTTTAACATTAACTCTTCATAATATTCTTCATCAATATTATTAATTAAAAATTTTAAATCATATTTTTTACTAAGCTCTATTGCATATTTTCTAAGCATTGGAATTCTAACTCCAATTTGCTTATAATTTTTATTTTTTATATTTAAATTCTGAGAAAATTTTAAATATTCTTTATCTTCTAATCTTAATAAATATTTTTTTACTTCTTTTTTTGTTTCCATTTTATCTTTCCTAACATTTATTATTTTTTACATTTATTAAAATATTTACTTTTACAACTAAAATTTCAGATGTTTTTTTTCATATATTCTAGACAAATATATTTATTATTTACTTTATAATAAACTGAACAATATTTTATAAGCAATTACTAAATTTATAGATAATTTTTTGTTTATTTATAATGTATTTTTAAAATTAATTTAAAACATATATTATGTTTGTCTTAATTACTTTTAAAATGTATTACTAGTATAATACCAAAAAAGTAACTGTTTATCAAGCTATAAAAGTGAATCATATATTTTTACATATTATCTATTTTTATTATTTCTACTTTTTCTTCATATGATTTTTTTAACATAATAATTGCAATAATTGATGTAAGTATTTCAGAAATTGGAAATGTCCACCAAACAATATTAGAAACATTTTTTGATAATATAAATAAATAAGCTATTGGAAATACAAATATTACTAATCTCAATAACGATATAATTAGAGGTTTAATCGCATATCCTAATGATTGTAAGATTCCTTGTATAGCAATTGAAAATCCCATAAATATATAGCCAATACTAGCAATTCTAAGTGCAACTACACAAATATTTATAATTTCAGTTGTCGTCTCTCCTGTCAATCCAAATAAATTTGAAAGGGGTACTGCAAAAATTTCAAATATTATAGTTAAAATTAATGTGACTACTGCTGTATCTATTATTCCATATTTAATACAATCATTAATTTTTTCTTTGTTTTTCATTCCATAGTTAAAAGATAAAATGGATATTATAGTATTTGATAATCCAAATGCTGAAAATAATACAATTTGCTGAATTTTATAATAAATACAAGCAAATTTATGATTTTATTACTTATATCACAATTTGACAATAAATTCAATTGTTATAATTAATAAAAAATAACAGATAGGCTATAAGCAAATCTGCTATTTTTTCTGGCTCCTCTTGTTGGACTCGAACCAACGACCTATCGGTTAACAGCCGAGCGCTCTACCAACTGAGCTAAAGAGGAATATATAAATCTAGCAACAACCTATCTTCCCAACAGGGTAACCCGTAAGTATTTTCGGCACACTTAGGCTTGACTTCTGTGTT
>CANRCM010000035.1 GCA_947629085.1 uncultured Clostridia bacterium | reverse complement strand
AACATCATAAAATGCACCATGCCCAGCATTTTCAAATGGAAATAAAATTGAAGAACGAATATTATTATGCATAATTTTTGCCATAGGGAAAGGGCATATTCTATCTTCTTTTCCATGAAAAATAGCTGTAGGAACATTAATATATTTTAATGAGTCAAAAACATCTTCATTTCTAAGAGCAATTAGAGAATTCATTTCTCCTATACCAGAAGCACTATTACTTAAATTTTGAAACCAATTTTTAAATGCCACTGAAGGCTTTTTGTAAAAAAACATATTTCCAAAATTTTCATTTAAAGTTGGTCTGTCATTATATCCTAGTTTTATTAAATCATTGGTCGATTCAATTGTTTGCCCGTATGGATTATTTGCTGTCTTTGAATATGAAGGAACAGAAGAATCTAATAAGCATAATTTCCTAACACCATATCCATTATACATTTGCATATACTTAGTAGCAATTGCGCCTCCCATTGAAAAACCTAGTAAATCAAAATTGGTTAAATTTAAATAATATATTACATAATATAAATCAGTTGCAAATTGACTATAATTATATCCATTGCTTGTTTCATCAGAATTTCCAAATCCCCTTAAATCAATGCTTATAACTTTATATTGATTTTTTATTAAATCTGGTAACTGATATTCAAACATTTTATGAGATAAAGGCCATCCATGAATTAAAACAATTGTCTTATGTGCATTTGGATTTAATTCATAAACAGCTATATTTGCATTGTCATTTGATGGAATAAAAAACATTAAAATCTCCTTCTTTCATAAATAGTAATATATAATATGAAAATTAGTATAAATAGTGATTTACAATGAAAATATAAATAAAATGATAAGAAGTTTTACCAAATAAAAGTAGTTTCAAAGAATTAAAAAAAGAAGATTTAAAAAGAATATAAAAATGGATAAATAATTATTCAAGAAAAATGCTTGAATCTAAGAGATTAGAGGAACATTATTAAAAAATAAAAATAGCTTAATAACTAACATTGAAGAATTTAAATTTTATATAAAAAAGCGTTCGATTAATGTTGCAATGTACGGTTTAAAATAGATAAAAATTTTTATTGAACTTTCTGGTTGTATATGATATGCTTAAGAAAAAAGGAGAAATGTACTATGTTAATAATAGATGAAAAAGGGAAAATATTTGATGAAAGAAGACATGCAGAAAGAAGGAAAAAACAACAAAAAATTGAGAACGAAAGAAGACAAAAAGACAGAAGAAATAGTGACAATAATAAAAAATAAAATATTTAATTATAGAAAAATCTAAAGTATAAAAACTTTAGATTTTTTCTTTCAAAATATATAATAACTGTTGACAAAAAAATATAGTAAGAATATAATATATATGAATGAATGCTCATATATTAAAATAAAGGAGAAGTGCTATGGAAGAAGGAATGTGTGAAGTTACAGCAATTCATGAAACAGTTGTAAAAGAAGTAAAAGAAAAGATGCTAAATGATGAATTAATATATGATATGGCAGAGTTTTTTAAAGTATTTGCAGATTCTACTAGAATGAAAATAATTTATGCTTTATTAGAAAATGAATTATGTGTATGTGATATAGCAAATATAGTGAAAACAACTCAGTCTGCAATATCACATCAATTGAGAATTCTAAAGCAATCTAAATTAGTTAAATATAGAAAAGAAGGAAAAATAGTTTATTATAGTTTAGATGATGATCATATTTCACAAATCGTAAAGAAGGGTCGTGAACATATTGAAGAATTATAGATATATTTTGAAAAATTTAGATTGTGCTGCATGTGGTAAAAAAATAGAAGATAGAATTAAGAAAGAAAATAAATATCAAGATGTTAATGTAAATTTTTCTACATTAAAATTATCTTTTAAAACAAATGAAAAAAATCCAAAACAAGAAATTATACAACTAATAAAAACAATAGAACCAGAGATAAAAGTTTTAGATATAAATGAAAAAAATACTAATAATGATCAAAGAGATTTTTTAGATATATTTAGATTAGTATTAGGAATAGGAATTTATTTAATAGGACTAAAATATCAGGGGACTTTTCAAATTGTATCTACAATAATTTGTATATTTATATTATTATCTAAGACTATGAAAAAAACATTATTAGAAATAAAAAGAAGAGTATTAGATGAAAATTTATTAATAACAGTTTCCGTTATAGGAGCCTGTTTAGTAGGAAAAAGCTTTGAAGGAATAATGGTTATTATTTTATATGAAATAGGTAAAATATTGGAATCGAAAGCAGTGAATAAAACACGTAAATCTATTTCAAGTTTAATGGATATAAGACCAGAATATGCAAATTTGAAAATAAATCGGAGAAACAAAACAAGTTGACCCAGAAGAAGTAAATATAAAAGATGTCATTATTGTAAAAGCAGGAGAGAAGATTCCGTTAGATGGAATAGTAATAAAAGGTGAGGCAGAAATTGATAACTCAGCCTTAACAGGAGAAAGCAAATTAATAAAAATAGAAAAGAATTCTGAAGTTTTATCAGGAAGTATAAATGTTCAAGGCTTTCTAGAAATTGAAGTTAAAAAAACTTATCATAATAGTACTGTAAATCAAATTTTAAATTTAGTAGAAAATGCAACAGATAAAAAATCTAAAACTGAAAATTTTGTTTCAAAAGCTGCTAAAATATATACACCAATTGTACTAGGGTTGTCATTACTTGTAGCTGTGTTCATGCCTGTTATTATTAAGGAAGTAACATATAGTGAAAGTATATATAAAGCATTAATATTTTTAGTTATTTCGTGCCCATGTTCAATAGCAATATCTGTACCACTTAGTTATTTTAGTGGAATAGGAAAAGCTTCCAAGGAAGGAATATTAATTAAAGGTAGCGATTATTTAGATGGATTAAGATATGTTAATCAAATAATATTTGATAAAACAGGAACTATTACAACAGGAAGTTTTAAAGTTGATAAAATAAATGTATTAAATGATAATTATAGTGAAAAAGATATATTAAATTATTTTATTATTGGAGAAAGCTTTTCTAATCATCCAATTGCTAAATCAATATTAAAAGAAAAGAAGAAAAATATAGATTTAAATTTGAGCAATATATCAAATTTTGAGGAAATACCAGGTAAGGGAATAAAGTATGTATATGAAAGTAAAGAAGTGAAAATTGGTAATTCTGATTTTGTAAAAAGCAAGATAGATGATAATATAAATTATGGAACAGTATTGTATCTTAAAGTAGAAGATGAAATATTAGCAAATATAGTACTAATTGATGAAATAAAACAAGATGCAAAATTAACAATAAGTAAATTGAAAAATTTAAACATAAGAACAACAATGTTTACAGGAGATAATGAAAAAATTGCAAAAGTAATTGCAAATGAAGTTGGAATACAAGAAGTAAAAGCTAACATGCTTCCTCAAGAAAAATATAAAGCTTTAGAAAAAATTCTAAATACTAATAAAAGCACTAAAAAAGTTGCATATATAGGTGATGGAATAAATGATAGCCCAGTTTTAGCAAGAACAGATATTGGTATTTCTATGGGAGGTATAGGTTCAAATGCAGCAATAGAAGCCTCTGATATAGTAATTATGACAGATGAACTAGAAAAAATAACAGAAACAATAAGAATTTCTAAAAAAACTAGTAGAATAATAAAAGAAAATTTGATTTTTTCAATAGGAGTAAAAATATTAATATTATTACTCAGTGTATTAGGTATAGCTGATATGTGGGAAGCGGTATTTGCAGATGTAGGTACGACACTAATTACAATATTTAATACAATTAGAATTTTCAAGTAGATATAATATAAAATATAAAAGTTTTAAAAAAGGGGTTTTCGAGAAAAATTTTTTATGATATATTGAAATGGAAATAAAATATAAGGAGATAAACATGAGAAAAAATAATATAAAAGGAAAAAGACAAGTAAATAGAACTACTATGACGCAAGAGCAAATCGAAAAAAAGAAGAAGAAAATAATAAAAAGATTTTCATTAATAGCAATTATTATTATAATATTAATAATAGGAATGATTGCAAAAGAGTTTATTATATTTGGCAATAATAAAACTTATAATTTAGTAATAAATAATAAAAATATAACATCAAGCTTAAAAAACGAAATAATAATTGAAGATGATATCATATATCTATCAAAAGATGATATATCAAATTTTTTTGATAAATATATTTATGAAGATAAAGATACTAACCAAATAATAACAACTTATGAAAAGAAAAGTGCATCTATTGGGTTTGAAAAAAATATATTAACAATAAATGGTTCAGAACAAAAAATATATGCACATGCCATAAAAAAAGAAGATAAAATATATTTACCAATTTCAGAAATGAAAGATGTTTATAATATTGAAATAGCAAATATTAAAAAATCAAAAGTTATTACAATGGATTCTTTAAACAGAGAACAAAAAAAAGCAATTGTAACATCTTCAATTTCTGTAAAATCTTCAACTGGTTTTATATCAAAAACTATAGATAGAATTAAAAAAGGGGATAAAGTTGTAATTGTTTCAACTGAAGGAAAATATTCAAAAATTAGAACTGAAAACGGTAAAATTGGATATATCAAATCAAATAAATTAGAAAATGAATTTACAGTAAGAGAAAATATGGAAGAGGAAAAACAAATAGAAGGAAAGATTAATTTGGTTTGGGACTATTATTCTCAATCTGATCCAATACCAGATAGAAGTAATAGTAAAATAGAAGGAATAAACGTTATAGCACCATCGTTTTTTTATCTTGATGATAAAGGAAATTTAAAAGAAAATATAGGAAATAAAGGAATACAATATATCCAATGGGCACATGATAATGGATATAAAGTATGGCCTATTATTTCAAATGCAGAAGTTGCAACAAAAAGTTTACAAATCACTTCAAATATAGTAAACAGTTATGAAAAAAGACAAAAATTAATAGAGGATATTGTAAATAAATGTGTAGAATATAAATTAGATGGAATTAATGTGGATTTTGAAAACATGAAGGAAGAAGATAGAGATATGTTTTCAAGATTTATAATAGAATTAACCCCAAGATTAAAAGAAATAGGATTAGTAACATCTGTTGATGTAACTGCTCCAGATGGTGGAGAGACATGGTCTATGTGCTTTGATAGAAATGTCATAGGTAATGAAAGTGATTATATAGTATTTATGGCATATGATGAATATGGTTTATATAGTAATAAAGCTGGGACAAATGCAGGATATAATTGGGTTAATTTGAATCTAGATAAATTTATAAATACAGAAGAAATAAATTCAGAAAAAATAATACTTGGAATTCCATTATACACAAGAGTATGGACAAGTAATCAAGCAGGAGAAATAGTAAGTAGAAATTCTGTTGCTATGAAAAATATATCTAAAGTAATCCCAGAAAATACTCAAAAAGAATGGAATAATGATTTAAGGCAATATTATGTGGAGTATAATGAAGGAGCTAATAAAAAACAAATTTGGATTGAAGACATAGATTCCTTAAAGGCAAAAGTATCCCTAGTAAAAGAAAGAAATTTAGCAGGAGTAGCAGCTTGGCAAAAAGATATGGAAACAGATGAAGTGTGGGAAATGTTAGAAAATGAATTAAAATAGCTTAAATTTACTTGACATTAGCATTTTTGACATATATAATACAAAAAAAGCACTTTTGGAGGTATTTTGACAGATGCATAAAGAAGATGTATTTTTTGCAACAGACAAATATATTAATTTAAAAGATGAGGAAATTATATCTCAAGTAAAATCTGGAGATAAGGAAGCTTTAGTCTATTTGCTAGAAAAGTATAAGAATCTTGTTAATATAAAAGTAAGCAAATATTTTATGATAGGAGCAGAAAAAGAAGACATATTACAAGAAGGAATGATAGGATTATATAAAGCTATAAAAAGCTTTAATGGAGAAAAACAAAATTCCTTCAAATCTTTTGCAAATATTTGCATAGAGAGACAATTAATAACAGCTATAAAAAGTTCTAATAGGCAAAAACATATTCCGTTAAACACATATTTATCTTTAAATACTGCAGCATATGATAATAACGAAGATGACAGTGTAGAATTAATTGATACATTTAACAGCAAAACAGTAGAAGATCCATTAGAAACTATTATGAAAAAAGAATATTACAATGAAGTTGAAAGTGCGATAAATAAAAATTTAAGTCAATTTGAAAAACAAGTTTTAGATAGATATTTAAAAGGAGAGAGTTATATAACAATTGCTAATAGATTAAACTCTCCTGTAAAATCAGTAGACAATGCAATACAACGAATAAGAAAGAAAGCAACAAAGAATATGCTTGAGGATTAGAATTCAAATAAACTATGATAAGTAAAAAGAAGCTAAGATAAAATTATTCTTAGCTTCTTAAAATAAATTAACCATTATCTATGGGGCTTCCAACGGGAATTGAACCCGTGACCTCAGCCTTACCAAGGCTGCACTCTACCTACTGAGCTATGGAAGCATTTATGAAATTATATAACAATTAGCATTAAAAGTAAATAATTTTATTGACTTTTTTCAAAAAATGGAGTAAAATATTAATTGTAATAATTAAAAATGAGTAAGAGAACAAGTAAAATAAAGGTTACTTAAAGAGAGAGTTAGTCAAAGGCTGTAAGCTAACTTAAGAAAACATATTTGAAAAACTACCTCTTCAAGAGTTTCTAGTGAATAAGCTAGACGCGTTAGATACGTTATAATCTTTAAATAAAGTTAAAATAAGGATGGAACCGTGTAAATTAAGCACTCCTTGAACAAAAATATTAATGTTCATTGAGTGTTTTTTGATATATTTAAGAATATAAAGGAGGAATTGTTATGATTAAAGTTACTTTGAAAGATGGAAAAGTATTAGAAGTAGAAAAAGGAAATTCGATTTTAGACGTAGCTAAGAAAATAAGCGAAGGATTAGCAAGAGTAGCAACATGCGGTGAGGTTGATGGAACAATAAAAGATATGAGATATCAACTACAAGAAGATTGTAATTTAGTAATTCATACTTTTAATAAAGAAGATTTAGAAGGAAAAAAGGCTTACTGGCATACAACATCACATATTATGGCTCAAGCTGTAAAAAGATTATTTCCTAATGTTAAATTTGCAATAGGACCATCAATAGATAATGGATTTTATTATGATTTTGATGTAGAAAAACCATTTACTGATGAAGATAAAGCAAAAATAGAAGCTGAAATGAAAAAAATTATAAAAGAAAATATAGAAATTAAGAGATTTTCTTTGCCAAAAGAAGAAGCCTTAAAATTAATGGAAGATCAGCCTTATAAACAAGAATTAATTAAAGAACTACCAGAAGGAGAAGAAATAAGTTTTTATAAACAAGGAGATTTTACAGATTTATGTGCAGGTCCACATCTTGAAAGTACAGGTAAAGTAAAAGCAATTAAAATATTATCTTCTTCAGGAGCATACTGGAGAGGTGATGAAAATAATAAAATGCTACAAAGAATATATGGAATTTCATTTCCTAAAACAAGTCAACTTGAAGAATATTTACAACAATTGGAAGAAATTAGGCAAAGAGATCATAGAAAAATCGGTAAAGAACAAGAAATATTTATGACACACCCACTAGTAGGTTCAGGTCTTCCAATGTATTTGCCAAACGGTGCAACAATTAGAAGAATATTAGAAAGATATATTCAAGATAAAGAAATAGCGATGGGATATAGTCATGTATATACACCATCACTTGCAAATTCTGAATTATATAAAGTTTCAGGTCACTGGGATCATTATAGTGAAGATATGTTTCCTGTAATGAAAATGGATAATGAGGAAATGGTATTAAGACCAATGAATTGTCCGCATCATATGTTAATATATAAAAACAAAATGCATTCATATAGAGATTTACCAATTAGAATTGGAGAACTTGCACATGACTTTAGATATGAAAATAGTGGTAGTGTATGTGGATTAGAGAGAGTTCGTGCAATGTGCATGAATGATGCTCATCTGTTTGTAAGACCTGACCAAATTAAAGAAGAATTTGGAAAAGTAGTAAAATTAATATTAGAAGTTTATAAAGATTTTGGATTTAAAGATTACGAATTTAGATTATCCTTAAGAGATAAAAATAATAAAGAAAAATATTTTGATGATGATGAAATGTGGGAAAAAGCTGAAAATCAACTAAGAGAAATATTAACACAATTAGAAGTTCCATTTTATGAAGCAGAAGGGGAAGCGGCGTTCTATGGGCCAAAATTAGATGTTCAAATAAAATCTGCTATAGGACATGATGTAACAGTATCAACTTGTCAATTAGACTTTTTATTACCAGAAAAATTTGAATTAGAATATATAGGAGAAGATGGTGAAAAACATAGACCTGTTGTAATTCATAGAGCGATATTGGGTACTCTAGATAGATTTATATGCTTTTTAATAGAAGAAACAAAAGGTGCATTTCCTGTATGGCTTGCTCCATTACAAGTAAAACTTCTTCCTATTACAGATAATCAACACGAGTACAGCTATAAAATTAAAGAAGAGTTGGAAAAAGCAGGTATCCGTGTAGAAGTAGATGATAGAAATGAAAAAACTGGATATAAAATACGTGAAGCACAACTTTCAAAAGTTCCTTATATGTTAATTATTGGTGCAAAAGAAGTAGAAGGAAATACAGTTTCAGTTCGTTCTAGAGAAGATGGAGATATTGGTACTGTTAAAATAGAAGAATTTAAAGAAAAAATTTTAAAAGAGATTAATAATATAGTTTAATAGAATCTATAAATAAAAATTAAAATCTAAGGAGGAAAGAATGAAATTAGGAATAGTAGGATTACCAAATGTAGGAAAAAGTACTATGTTTAATAGTATAACAAAAGCAGGTGCAGAATGTGCAAATTATCCATTTTGTACGATAGAGCCAAATGTAGGAGTTGTTCCAGTACCAGATGAAAGATTAGACAATTTAACTAAAATGTATAATCCTAAAAAAACTACACATGCAGTAATTGAATTTGTTGATATTGCAGGATTAGTAAAAGGAGCAAGTAAGGGAGAAGGTTTAGGAAATAAGTTCTTATCACATATTAGAGAAGTAGATGCAATATGTGAAGTTGTAAGGTGCTTTGAAAATTCAAATGTTGTGCACGTTGATGGAAATATTGATCCTATCAGAGATATTGAAACAATAAATCTAGAATTAATTTTTGCTGATATTGAAACAATAAATAAAAGATTGGAAAAAGCGAAGAAAAATCTAAAAGCTGACAAATCTTATCAAACAGAAATTGATTTATTAAATAGAATGAAAGAAAAGTTAGAAAGTGGAATTTCTGCAAGATCAATTGAATTAAATGATGATGAAAAAGAAATTATAAAAGATATGTTTTTATTAACAATAAAACCGATTCTATATATTGCAAATATATCTGAAGAACAAATTGAAGATGCTGAAAACGATGAAAATGTAAAAAAAGTAAAAGAATATGCAATAAAAGAAAATGCAGAAGTCATACCATTATGTGTAAAGCTTGAAGAAGAATTATCAAGTTTAAATGATTATGACAAAAAAGAGATGTTAGAAGCAATAGGGATAGATGAATGTGGATTAGATAAAGTAATAAAGAAAAGTTATGATTTATTAGGTTTAATGTCTTTTTTAACAGCAGGAGAACCAGAAGTAAGAGCTTGGACAATAAAAAAGGGAACAAAAGCACCTCAAGCTGCTGGTAAAATACATTCTGATATTGAAAGAGGTTTTATAAAAGCGGAAGTAATATCATATGATGATTTAATTAATGAAGGCTCTATGATAGCAGCAAAAGAAAAAGGTTTAGTTCGTTCCGAAGGAAAGGAATATATCATGAAAGATGGAGATATAGTTTTATTTAAATTTAATGTTTAAAATTATATAATAAAATTTTGTAACAAAAATGTAATATAAAAATCAAAAAAAACTATTGACTTATTAAATTTTTAAGTTTAAAATAAATTTAGAAAACAAAAGAACTATATTATTATTTGTATAATTCACTTGATTAACCGCAGAAAAAGTGGTATAATTAAAAATGATTTTAGAAATAATAATAATTATAAAAGTAGAGGAGAAATTAATATGAAAAAAACAAATTTAATTAAGATACTTACAATTTTATTAATAAGTGTTATGATTGTATCATTTACAACAATAGTAAATGCGGCAGATGAAGAAACATTTGATGATTTAACAAGTACAGAAGCAGCTAATAATACTAATAAAAATAATACTAATACTAACACAAACAATACTAATACAAATTCAAATTCAAATAAAAATAAAAATAATACTAATACGAATAATGTAAATACAAACAATACAAGTTTATACAATAATACAAATTCAGATTTACCAAAAACAGGAATAGAAGATTCAGTACCAATTGCAATGTTAGTAGTTGTATTTGGAATATCAGCAGTATATGCATATAAAAAGATAAATGAATATAAAAATATATAAATTATAAAATATGATATAGAAGTCTAAAATAATTTAATTATTTTAGACTTTATTGTGTAACGAAAACCCCCTGTTTTACAGGGGGTTCTAAAAGCTTCTAGCTATGAGTAGAAAAATTCCTCCTT
>CANRCM010000034.1 GCA_947629085.1 uncultured Clostridia bacterium | reverse complement strand
TCAAAATGTAATGACCTATATTTAGATATATATGGTGGATATAGTAGTGATGGAACAAATGTACAAATGTATGAAGGCAATGGAAGTGATGCCCAGAAATATACATTTGAAAAAGTAGATGCAACAACTCCAATAGAGCCCCAACAAGAACCAGCAAACTTAGCTGATGGTGCTTATCAAATTAAATCAAAATTAAGTGGTGGAAGAGTAATAGATGTTCAAAATGCTGGAAAAAATGATAGACAAAATGTGCAAATATGGGATAATTGTGATGTAAAACAGCAAAAATTTCATATAAAAAGTGTGGGAGATGGCTATTATTCAATAAGAGCAGTACATTCTAAAAAAGCTTTAGATGTAACAGGTGGAGCAAAAGAAAATAATACAAATGTACAACAATATACATATAATGGCACAGATGCGCAACTTTGGAAAATAGTAAAAAATACTGATGGTTCATACAGTTTTATATCAAAATGTAATGATCTATACCTAGATGTACAAGATGCAAAAGGAAACAATGGAGACAATATTCAAGTATATCAAAGAAATGATGCACAAGATGCACAAAAATTTGAAATTACTCCAACAACATACCAAGAAATTGATAATGGAATATATGAAATACAATTAGCAAATGTTCCAAATAAAGTCTTAGACATTTCAGAGGGAAGCAAAGAAGATAATGCACCACTACAAATATGGGATAGAGCAAATGTAAGCCAACAAAAATTCTATGTAGAATATAATAAACAAGAAAAAACATATACAATGGAAGCTATACATTCAGGAAAACTATTAGATGTTGTAAACAAAGGAAAGACAGAGGGAACACCAGTACAACAATTTACGCCAAATTATAGTGAAGCACAAAAATGGAAAATAAAAGATTTGGGAGATGGAACATACAACATTATATCTGAATGTGGAGGATTATATTTAGATGTAAGCAATGATACTTTTACAAATGGAACACATATGCAAATATATCATCAAACAAATTCAAATAGACAATTATTCAAATTTATAGAAACATCTGGAGTAGGAGATTTATCAAATTTAGATAATTCAAAATATCCAGGATATAAAACGGCATTACAAAAATTACAGAGTCAGCATCCAAATTGGACAATAAAGATAATGTATACAGGTTTAAAATGGGATGATGTTTTAAATGCAGAAGAAGGATATAGTAATGGGGAACCGTATAGTTTAACTCAAACAACAGGAAATTGGAGAGATTATTCAGATAATAATTCATATCAAGGTGGATGGTATAAAGCATCAAGAGAAGCAATAGCATATATGATGGATCCACGAAATAGTTTAGACCAATATTATGTTTTTCAATTTCAAAATTTAAATAGCTCTTCAATAGAAAATGTACAAAGTCTTTCTAATATGACAAATGGAACATATTTACAAAATTATTGTAGTACATTAGTAGAAGCATCTAAAAGTCATAATGTAAGTGCATTTCATTTAGCTTCAAGAATGATATTAGAGCAAGGAACATCAGGATGGAGTGTAAATGGATATCAATATGGAGGTAGAACAGTTTACAATTATGCTAATATTAACGCAACTGGGAAAACGGCTGAACAAATAGCACAAAGTGGTGCAGCATATGCTTTTTCGAAAAAATGGTTTACACCAGAATTTTGTATAGATGGAACTGCAGGGTGGATTTATAATAACTATTTAAGTAATGGACAAAATACTAAATATTTTGAAAAATATAATGTAGTAACACCGCCATATTGTACACACCAATATATGCAAAATATTAGAGCGGCAAATGATGAAGGGCAAAATACAGCAAAAAAACTTGAAAAGGCCGGACTATTAAATTGTTCTTATGAATTTATAATCCCAGCATATGAGAATATGCCAAGTCAGGCTTGTCCAAGGCCAGCTCAATAAAAAAATTAAAAACGAGAAAAAGTACAAGAAACTCTTGTACTTTTTTTATTAAAATGATATTATAAATAAGTAAAAAGAGAAAGGAATGATTTTTATATGAAAATATTGATAACAGGAGCAAATGGAATGCTTGCAAAATCAGTACGAAAAAGATTAGCAGAAAATGAACTAATATGCACAGATGTAGAAGATTTAGATATTACAAATCAAGAAGCAGTATTACAATATGTAAAAGAAGTAAAACCAGAATATATTATAAACTGTGCAGCATATACAGCAGTTGATAAGGCTGAAGAAGCAGGAGAAATTGTCGAAAAGATAAATAGTAATGGACCAGAAAATTTAGCAAAAGCAGCAAAAGAAAATGATGCAGTTTTAGTACATATAAGTACAGATTATGTATTTGGTGGAGACTTAGATATAGAAAACGTTTATAAAGAAGATGATAGAAAATCCCCTGTAACAGCATATGGAGTAACAAAATTACATGGAGAAGAAAAAATAAAGCAAAATACAGACAAATATTATATTTTTAGAACAGCATGGTTATATGGCGATGGAAATAATTTTGTAAGAACAATGCTAAATTTAGGAGATTCAAAAGATGAAATTAGTGTTGTTTGTGACCAACATGGATCTCCTACATATGCTGAAGATTTAGCAAATATAATAGCTCAAGCAATAGAAAAGAAAATACCTTATGGAATTTATCATGCAACAAATCAAGGATATACAACATGGTATGATTTTACAAAAGCTATATTTGAATGTACAGGAACAGTTTGTAAGGTTAATCCGGTAACTACTGAAAAATATATAGAAATGATGAAAATTACACAAGCTAAAAGGCCTAAAAATTCACAACTTTCAAAGGAAAAATTATTAGCACAAGGAATTGAAGTGCCTGAATGGGAAGATGCTTTAAAAAGATATTTGAAAGCAGAAGGAAAAATGTAGAAAGGTAGGTAAAAAATATGAAAGGAAGAAAGGGAATTATTTTAGCAGGTGGAAGTGGAACAAGACTATATCCACTAACACATGCAATATCAAAACAGATAATGCCAGTATACGACAAGCCAATGATTTATTATCCACTATCAGTATTAATGGAAGCAAATATTAGAGAAGTATTAATAATATCAACACCTAGAGATATAACAGCCTTTAAAGAATTATTAGGTGATGGTTCTCATTGGGGCATGAAGTTTGAATATAAAATACAAGAAAAACCAAACGGACTAGCTGAAGCATTTATTATAGGTGAAGAATTCATAGGAGAAGACAATGTTGCTATGATATTGGGAGACAATATGTTTTATGGTTCGCATTTGTCTGAAATGTTAAAAAGAGCAAATGAAAGAGAAAATGAGGCAACAATATTTGGATATCAGGTAAAAGATCCAAGAGCTTATGGAGTTGTTGAAATAGATCAACAAGGTAGAGCAGTATCAATAGAAGAAAAACCTGATGTACCTAAATCAAATTATGCGGTACCTGGATTATATTTCTATACAAATGAAGTAGTAGAAATAGCAAAAGGAATAAAACCATCAGCAAGAGGAGAATTAGAAATAACAACAGTAAATGAAGTATATATGAATAGAAATCAATTATATGTAGAAACTTTTGGTAGAGGAATGACATGGTTTGATACTGGAACACATGATGCATTACTTGAAACAGCAAGTTTTGTACAAACAATAGAAAAAAGACAGGGAATGCAAGTATGTTGCCCTGAAGAAATAGCATATCAAAAAGGATGGATTACAGCAGAACAATTATCAAAATTAGCAGAAAAATATATGAAAACAGATTATGGAAGATATTTAAAAGAATTAATAAAATAGGAGAATTTTGAAATGGAAAAATTTAAAAAAATTGAAACATCAATTGATGGTGTATATGTAATAGAACCAACAGTGTTTGGAGATAACAGAGGATATTTTATGGAGACATATAGTAAACAAGAATTTGATGAAATTGGATTAAACTATAACTTTGTTCAAGACAATCAATCAAAATCAAAAAAAGGAGTATTAAGAGGATTACATTTCCAAAAAGAAAATTCACAAGCAAAACTAGTAAGATGTATAAAAGGAGAAGTATTTGATGTAGCAGTGGACCTAAGACCAGGAAGCAGTACATATGGACAATGGGAAGGCGTAATATTATCAGAAGAAAATAAAAAAATGTTTATGATACCTAGAGGTTTTGCACATGGATTTTTAGTATTATCAGATGAAGCAGAATTCACATATAAATGTGATGATATATATAATCATGAAGCAGAGGGTGGATTAGCATGGAATGACCCAGATGTAAATATTGATTGGCCTTTAGGAGAAATGTCAGTAAATGATTTAGTAACATCTGAAAAAGATGGTAAATGGCCATCACTAAAAGAATTAAAAGAAACAGATTTATTTAAAAATTTATAATATAAAATTGGAGGAATAAAAATGAGTAATAACATTCTAGTAACAGGAGCAGCAGGGTTCATAGGAGCAAATTTTGCAGAATATTTTGTAGATAAACATCCAGATTATAAAGTGGTTGTTGTAGATAAATTAACATATGCAGGTAATATAGATAACTTAAAAAAGATAAAAGATAAAATAACTTTTGTACAAGCAGATATTTGTGATTTTGAAAAAATGAAAGAAATTTTTGATAAGTATGATATAAATGGTGTAATTCATTTTGCGGCAGAATCACATGTTGATAATAGTATAAAAAATCCATTTGTTTTCACACAAACTAATATAATAGGAACACAAACACTGTTAGAAACAGCAAAACAAAAATGGGGAGAAGGAAGTCCTAACAAATTTGTGCACATTTCAACTGACGAAGTATATGGATCATTGGGAGAAGAAGGATATTTTAAAGAAACATCTCCTATTAAACCAAGTAGTCCATATTCATCATCAAAAGCAAGCTCAGACTTAATAGCACTTGCATATAAAGAAACATATAAAATGAATGTAAATGTAACGAATTGTTCAAATAACTATGGACCATATCAACATAATGAAAAGCTAATTCCACATATGATTAAATTAGCATTAAATGATGAAAAGCTACCAGTGTATGGAGAAGGATTAAATATTAGAGATTGGCTATACGTAGAGGACCACTGCGAAGCAATAGATTTAGTATTCCATAAAGGTGTAGCAGGAGAAAGATATAATATCGGTGGGCACAATGAAAAAAGAAATATAGAAATAGTAAAATTAATTTTAAAAAGATTAGGAAAACCAGAAAGTTTAATAGAACATGTTGAAGACAGAAAGGGACATGATTATAGATATGCTATTGACCCTACAAAAATTAGTAATGAATTAGGATGGTTACCAAAAACTAAATTTGAAGATGGAATTATAAAGACAATAGACTGGTATCTAGAAAATCCAAATTGGTTAAAATAATTTTTTATAAAAGAAAGAATATGTTTATAAATTTAATAATCATATAAATTATTATAAGAAGGAAAATAAAAATGAAATTAAGTGAAGTTAACTTAAAAAATATAAATTGGAAAACAATAAAAGAATTATATTCTACTTACAGAGAAATAATAAATTATTTATTGTTTGGAGGATTATCTACAATTGTTAATTTTCTATCATACTTTATATTCGCTAGATTACTAGGAATAGAAGAGGTAATAAGTAGTATATTATCATGGTTTTGTGCAGTTCTATTTGCATATATAACCAATAAACTATTTGTATTTGAAAGTAAGACAGAAACCAAAAAAGCTTTTTTCATAGAAATGACAACTTTCTTTCTTTCAAGAATATTATCAGGAATTTTATGTGACGTAGGAACTTTTGCTCTAATGGTAAAAGTACTAAATATAAATGATATTTTTTCTAAAATTATAACTCAAATAATGGTTATAATTGTAAATTATCTTTTTAGTAAATTAATTATTTTTAAAAAAAAGAAATAAAAGTAATAAGTTCTTAGTTAAAGTTGATATTTTTATATCAACTTTTTTAAAACTATACACAAAAATAAAAAAATATGATAAAATATCAAATATAGAGAATTGTTAAATTCAAAAGGAGAAGAGATATTCATGAATAAAAAAAGAATATTAACAGGAGATAGACCAACTGGAAAGTTACATATAGGTCATTATTTTGGATCATTAAAAAAGAGAGTAGAAATGCAGGAAAATGGTGAATATGATCCATATATATTAATAGCAGATGTTCAGGCATTAACAGATAATTTTAATAATCCGGAAAAAGTAAGAAAAAATGTAAGAGAAGTAGCTATAGATTATTTATCAGTAGGAATAGATCCTAAAAAAACAACTATATATATACAATCAATGATACCAGAAGTAGCTGAATTAACAGTATTTTATTCTAATTTAGTAACAATATCAAGATTGCAAAGAAATCCAACAGTAAAAACAGAAATAGCACAAAAAAGGGATTTATTTGGAGAAAGCGTAACATATGGTTTTTTAGGATATCCAGTAAGCCAAGCTGCGGATATTACAGCGTTTGAAGGAAGATTTATCCCTGTTGGAGAAGATCAATTACCATTAATAGAACAATGCAGAGAAATAGTAAGAAAGTTTAATAGCATATATGGAAATGTTCTAATAGAGCCAGAAGCAGTATTATCTAGTGAAAAAAGAATAAAAGGTTTAGACGGAAATGAAAAAATGGGAAAATCACTAGGAAATGCAATTTATTTATCAGACAGTGAAGAAGAAATAACCAGGAAAGTAATGAATGCATTAACAGATCCAAATAGAATAAAAAAGGATGATTTAGGAAATCCTGATATATGTATGGTTTACTATTATCACAAATTGTTTAGTTCTGAAGAAGAAATAAAAACAGTATGCCAAGAATGTAAAGCAGGAAAACGTGGATGCGTTGCCTGTAAAAGAGAATTAGCAAAAAATATTATAGAAGAATTAAGGCCAATAAGAGAAAAAAGAGAATATTATGAATCTCATCCAGAAGAAGTAGATAAAATTTTATTAGAGGGTACTAAGAAAGCACAAAAAGTAGCAAAGGAAACCATGAAGAAAGTAAAAGAGGCAATGAAATTAGATTATTTTAAAGGAGAATAGAATGTTTACAGATTATACAAAAATAACTATAAAATCAGGTGACGGCGGAAATGGTGCAACAACATTTAGAAGAGAAAAATATGTGGCAGCAGGTGGACCTGATGGTGGAGATGGAGGTAATGGAGGTAATATTTATTTCCAAGTAGATAAAGATAAAGATACATTAATTGACTTTAGATATAATAAAAAATTTAAAGCTAAAAATGGTGAAAACGGAAGTGGAAATCATTGTAATGGTAAATATGGTGATGATTTATATATAAAAGTGCCAATAGGTACTGTAATAAAAGATGTAAAGACAGGTAAAATTGTAGCAGATTTATCTAAACCTAATCAAAAAGAACTTATTTTAAAAGGTGGAAAAGGAGGAAGAGGAAATTCTCATTTTGCAACTTCAACACGACAAGCTCCTAGATTTTCAGAAGATGGAGAAAAGGGAGAAGAAAAAGAAATCATATTAGAATTAAAACTACTTGCAGATGTTGGACTACTTGGTTTTCCTAATGTAGGGAAATCCACATTTTTATCAATAGTTACAGATGCTAAGCCTAAGATAGCTAATTACCATTTTACAACAATAATTCCAAATTTAGGAGTAGTAAAAACCAAAAGTGGAAATGGATTTGTTATAGCTGATATACCTGGAATTATAGAAGGAGCTAGCCAAGGAGTAGGACTTGGAATACAATTTTTGAGACATGTAGAAAGAACTAGACTACTTTTACATTTTTTAGATGTATCAGGAGAAGAAGGAAGAAATCCAGTAGAAGATTTTTATTCTATAAATAAAGAACTAAAAAAATATAGTGAAAAATTAGCAAAAAGAAAACAAATAATAGTAGCAAATAAAATGGATATCGTAAATAAAGAAATATTGAAACAAGTAGAATCCTTAGCAAAAAAAGAAGGTCTTGAGCTATATAAAATATCAGGAGCAACAAAAGAGGGAGTTCAAGAATTAATAGATCATATAGAAAAAACATTGAAAAATTTACCTAAAGAAGATTTAATAGAGTATGAAGAAAAAACAATATATACATTAGAAGATGAAGAAAAATGGACAATAAAGAAAGAAAAAGGAGTATTTATAGTATCTGGAAAAGCTATTCAAAGATTGATGGGCAGAGTGAATATTGAAGAAAACGAATCAATATATTATCTACAAAAAAGTTTGAAAAATATGGGAGTAGATGCGAAATTAAAAGAAATGGGAGTATGTGAAGGAGATACTGTAATATTAGAAGATTGGGAATTAGAGTGGTACGAATAAAAATAATAATTAATGGAGGTAAATAGTTCATGAGTGTAAAAAAGAGAAAAGAATATTTAGCTTGGGATGAATATTTTATGGCAATTGCAAAATTATCTGCAATGAGAAGTAAAGATCCATCTACACAAGTAGGAGCTTGTATAGTAAGTAATGATAATAGAATTTTATCAATAGGATATAATGGGGCTCCAAATGGATTTGATGATGAAAAATTTCCTTGGGGACGAGAAGGTGATAATTTAAATACTAAATATCCATATGTATGTCATGCAGAATTAAATGCAATTTTAAATTATAGAGGAAGTAAAATAGATTTAGAAAATGCTAAAATATATGTAGATTTATTTCCATGTAATGAATGTGCAAAAGCTATTATACAATCAGGAATAAAAGAGATTATATATTTATCTGATAAATATGCAAATACAGAAAATAATATAGCTTCTAGAAGATTATTTGATGAATGTAATATTAAATATAATAAAATAGAATTAAAAGAGAAGAAAGAAATAAACATTGAATTGAAGTAAAATGCTTCAATCCAATGTTTTTTTCATTAATATAGCAGTATTATTTTCATAATAATGTTTTCTACTGCCAATCTTTCTAAAACCAGAATTTTCATATAAATGTATAGCTATTAAATTTGATTCATTAACTTCTAAAGATATTGAAATCAAACCAAGATTTTTACATAAATCAATTAAATTATTTAAAAGTAATGCTCCAATACCTTTATTTCTATATGATTTTTTAGTTACAATATTCATAATATTTGCTTCATCTAATATTACTTTTATACCAGCAAAACCAATTATTTCATTATTTGATTTAGCTATAATATATTTAGAGTTTTTACTTTGTAATTCATCTTTTAAAATATTATAATTCCAAAAATCATCAAAATCAGAATTAAGGATATCTTTAATGATTTCTAAATCATTTAGGGACATAAAAGATATAATTATTTTTTGATTTAAATTATCCATTAATGTTTTCGCCTTTCGATTTTTTTTCAAGTAGCCTTTCTGCTTGAGGTTTTTTTAAATATAAAGGTAAAATTTCTTCATTTATAAATTTTCCGTTAATATATTTTTTATAGCCACAGATTCCTAAGTTATAAGAACTTAAAATATCTAAACTTTTATCTGCAATTTTAGCTGTATTAAAAGCTTGTAATATTTGCGACTCAAAAACTTTAGAACCATCTCCAATAAAAGTAATATTATAGTTACTATCTTTTAGATAATTTTTTAAAGTGATTATTGCAGATATAATATCTGTAGCTTGTGGATTTATTAAGGTTTCAAAAAACTTTTCTTTTTTCTTATATAAAGCAAAATAACAATTATTATTTTTACAATCTAAAATACTACAAACTAATTTAGAATTTCTATCATTATATGCTAAAGATTCTAAAGAACTAATACCAATACAAGGAATGTTTAGAGTATCGTGAAATGCTTTTACAGTAGCAATACCAATTCTTATTCCAGTAAAAGAACCAGGGCCTATATCACAAACAATTAAATCAATGTCAGATAGAGATAGATTAGTTTTAGAAAAAGCATTTTTTATCATAGGCATCAAATTTTCAGAATGTGTTCTACCGGTATCAGTATCTAAATCACATATTAATTTATCATTATCTAAAATAGAAACCCCACATATATTACTTGAAGTATCAATGCTTAAAATTTTCAAAATAAAACCTCCATTATTAATTTAATAAATTTTTTAAATTATAATTACCATTAGATATTATATTTAAAATTCTAATATTTTCATCATTATTATCTTTTTCAAAAATTATTTGTATATAATTTTTGGGTAAAACATCTTTTATTATTTCACCCCATTCAATTAAACATATTCCGGAGGAAAGATATTCTTCGCCTCCAATTTCACAAAATTCAGAAGAATCTTCTAATCTGTAAACATCAAAATGATATATGTTTATATTATCTTTTTTATATTCATTTACAATGGTAAAAGTAGGGCTAGAAATTTCATTTTCTAATCCAAAATATTCTAAAAAACCTTCAACAAATTTTGTTTTACCAGAACCTAGGTCGCCAGTTAAAATAATAACATCATTTTTATTTAATCTTGGTGCTAAAGATCTTGCAAAATTTTTTGTATCTATTTCATTTTTAGAAATAAATTTATAATTTTTCATAATTAATCTCCAATGTTTATAAGATAAATATTGTAAAAATATATTACGATACTTATTATAATATAAAAAATAAAAAAATTCAATTAAAAGGGTTGATAAATTACAAATGATGTAATATAATTGTAACATGTTTGTAATAAAAAAGAAATAAAAATTGTGAGGAGTGTAGGTCATGTTTAAATTAGGGTTAGGACAAGATATTGGAATTGATTTAGGAACAGCAACTGTAATTGCATATGTAAAAGGAAAAGGTATTGTATTAAGAGAACCTTCAGTTGTTGCGGTGGATAATACTACAGGAGATGTCCTTGCAGTAGGACAAGAAGCAAGAAGAATGCTTCGGAAGAACACCTGGAAATATTGTTGCTACAAGACC
>CANRCM010000033.1 GCA_947629085.1 uncultured Clostridia bacterium | reverse complement strand
CAAGAGTTATAGCTTGTGGCATCTTTTGCATTCCCATACCTTCTTTTACTTTTGTTTTTTACGTTTTTATTTTATACTATTGGTTAGAATTTGGCAAGCAGTTTTTTATAAAATATTTTTATAGCTTACTAGTAACTTTTTACTTCTATTTTATCTATTATTTCAAACATATTTCTCAATCTTTACTACTGTTCTTCCGCTTCTTGTTGTTCCTATAAATTCCTTTATTATAAACCTTCCTTTTCCTCTTATTGTGATTATATCATTTAATTTTAATTGTTTAGAAATTTTTGTTTCATTTTGTCCGTTTATAAAAACTCTTTCTTGATTAATAATTTGTACAGCTTTGCTTCTAGAAGTTCTTGCTAAATCTGAAACAATGTTATCTAATCTTAATGATGAAACTATAATACTTATTTCTTCTACTTTTATTTCTTTTTTTCTTATGTCTGAAATGTCTTTTATATATATTCTACTATTTTCAAATCTAGTAAGTATAGGTAATTCATTTTTTAATATTTCTGAAAAATCCTTCATTACTACGATATCTGCTCCATCATTTGAAACAAGAATATCTCCTACTTTTTCTCTTTTTAATCCGAAGTTTTACTATTCCTCCTAAATAATTTCTATGAGTATATTTCCCTTGTTCTTCTTCTGGCAATTCAATTCTAATTAATTTTAAAATTTTATTATAATTTTTTTCTATCATTTTATCATTATATTTTTCTGGATAAATTATTAAAATTTTTCTTTCACTATCTTCATGTCCACCAAAAAATTTATATTCTTTAAATTTAATTTTTCTTAAAAAATTTTCTACAAGAGCAATTTGATACATGTCTAAAAAATCTGTAAATTCAAGTTTTTCTTTTATTTTACAAAACTCTATTTTATCTAAAACTTGAGATAAGCATACTTTATCTTCTTGTTTTTTATAATCTTTTAATAATTCTTGCTTATTCATTTTATTCCTTTCTTTAAAATGTAATTTTTAATCTTTTTTATTTTTATTCATTGTTATATTATTATAAATATACTCTGCATCTTGCTTATATAGTTTTTCTAATTCTTCTATACTTCCATGCTGTATAAATTTATCTGGGTAACTATAATTTTGTATCTCAACGTCTTTTATTTTTTCTTCAATAATTAATTCTTTAATAGCAGTTGCAAGTCCATTTATTATTGTTCCATCTTCTATAGTGATAACTTTTTTTGTCTTCTCAATTGATTTTTTTATTTTTTCTTTATCTAATGGTTTCAAAAATCTTGCATTTATTATTTCTGCATCTATTTTGTCCTTTTCTAATAATTTTGATACTTTAACTGCTCTTTGAGTAGTCTTTCCTATAGCTATAATTGATATATCTTTTCCTTCTTTTATTATTTCTGATTCTCCATATTTTATTTTACTGTGCTTTTTAAACTTTTCTTTTGGTTCTCCACCTCTTGGATATCTAATGACTACCGGTTTTCCTAATTTTATTGCAAATTCTAACATATTTTCTAATTCTTTGAAATCTTTTGGAGCCATGATTGTTAAATTTGGAACTAACCTAAAAAATGCCATATCGAATGTTCCTTGATGAGTTTCTCCGATCTGCTCCTACTATTCCTGCTCTATCTACACACATAATAACGGGTAAATTTTGTGTGGCAATATCATGTATTACTTGATCATAACCTCTTTGATAAAAAGAAGAATATATTGAAACTATTGGTATAATACCTTCTTTTGCCATACCTGCTGCTAGCCCTAAAGCATGTTGCTCTGCAATTCCTACATCAAAAAATCTTTCAGGAAATTCTTCAGAAAATTTTCTTAATCCTGTTCCATCTCTCATAGCTGCCGTTATTGCTACTATTTTTTCATTTTTCTTTGCTAATTCTACTATTTTTTCTCCAAATACTTTTGAGTAATCTTTATCCCTTTCTTTTTTAGGTTTACCTGTTTCTAAATCAAATTGACCTATTCCATGAAATCTATCTGAATTTTCTTCTGCTATTTTATATCCTTTTCCCTTTTTAGTTAATACATGAATAAGTACTGGCCCTTCTAGCTTTTTACTTATATTTAACATTCTTTCTAATTCTGCTATATTATGACCATCAACTGGTCCTAAATAACGAAATCCAATATCCTCAAAATACATTTTTGGTATAATTAATTGTTTTATGCTTCTTTTTATTCTTTGTACTAATTTTACAAAAATCGGTCCAATAACGGGAACTTTATTTATTACATTTTTAGCAGATAAATTTGATTTAGTATATCCTTTTTTTGTTCTAATACTACTTAAAATTTTATTTATTCCACCAATATTTTTAGATATACTCATTTCATTATCATTTAATATAACAGTAACTCTTGTTTTACTACATCCTGCATCATTTAGCGCTTCTAATGCCATTCCTCCAGTTAAAGCTCCATCTCCTATTACTGCTAATACATTATTTTTTTCTTTTTTTATATCTCTTGCTCTTGCCATTCCTAATGCTGCTGATATTGAAGTACTACTATGACCTGTATTAAAACAATCCGTTTCTGATTCTCTAGTTTTTGGAAATCCTGATATTCCATTTAATTTTCTCAGTGTTTTTAATTCTTCTCTTCTACCTGTTATTACTTTATGTACATAAGTTTGATGTCCAACATCCCATACTATTTTATCTTTAGGAAGATCAAATACAGAATGTAAGGCTATAGTTAGCTCTACCACACCTAAGTTTGATGCTAAATGTCCACCATTTTCTGATACTATTTCTAATATATATCTTCTTATTTCCTCTGCTAATTGTTTTTTTTCTTCAATATTTAACTTTTTTATATCTTCTGATGAATTTATTTTTTCTAACATAATCTCACCTTTTTCTCTTTATTTGATAAATTTATATATGATAATTTGAAATTTATTTTTCTATGCTACATAATATACTACAATTTTAATTTAAAAACAAGTAAGCTCTATAAAATAATAAAAAGTCTTAAAACTTTAAGACTTTTTATATGGTTTATTTATTTAATGACAACTTTATCATCTTTCACACCAATTTTAGATAATTTATTTTTCTTTAACTTCCCATCTAAAATTTCCTCTGCCAATCTATCTTCTAATACATTTTGAATTGTTCTTCTAAGTGGTCTTGCTCCAAAGTTTTTATCTATTCCTTTACTTGCAATTAACTCTTTTACTTCTGGATCTAATTCTATTTTTATTTTTTGAGTTTTTAGTCTATTAACAACTTCATTTAGCATAATATCAATAATTTTACTGATTTCTGTATCTGTAAGTTTATGGAACACAATAATCTCATCTATACGATTAATAAACTCTGGTCTTAATTCTTTTTTTAAACTTTCCATAACTTCTTTTTTTGTTTCTTCATATTCATTTTTATCTTTTTCTTTTTCATCTTGATTTGATGCTATAAATCCTAAATGTCTTTTTTCAGTAATTAATCTTGCTCCTATATTTGATGTCATTATTATTACTGTGTTTTTAAAGTTTACTGTTCTTCCTTGTGAATCTGTTAATCTGCCATCTTCTAAAATCTGTAATAACATATTCATAACATCAGGATGTGCCTTTTCAATTTCATCAAAGAGAATTACTGTATATGGTTTCCTTCTTATTTTTTCTGTTAATTGTCCTCCCTCATCAAAACCTACATAACCTGGAGGAGAACCTATTAGTTTAGATACTGAATGCGGTTCCATATATTCTGACATATCAACTCTTATCATAGCATTCTCATCACCAAATAAGCTTTCAGCAAGTGCTTTTGATAATTCTGTTTTACCAACACCAGTTGGTCCTAAAAATAAGAATGAACCTATTGGACGTTTAGGATCTTTTAATCCTACTCTTCCTCTTCTTATTGCTTTTGCTACTGCTTCTACCGCTTCGTTCTGTCCTATCACTCTTTCATGTAAGTTTTTTTCAAGATTTTTTAGTTTTTCATTTTCATCTTCTGTTATTTTCTTAGCTGGAATTCCTGTCCAACTAGAAATTACTTCTGATATATTTTCTTCAGTAATATTTGTAACTTCTTTATTATTCTTATTTTTCCATTTTTTTTGTTCTTTTTCATAATTTTCTTTTAATTCTTTTTGTTTATCTCTTAAAGATGCCGCTTTTTCGAATTTTTGTATTCTAACAGCTTCTTCTTTATCTTTTTTCACTTCTTCTATCTCTTCTTCTAATTGTTTTAAAACATCTGGTTCTGTATAAGTTTTCAATTTTACTCTAGATGCCGCCTCATCTATTAAATCAATAGCTTTATCTGGTAAAAATCTATCATTAATATATCTTATAGACATTTTTACAGCTGCTTCAATTGCTTCATCTGTTATTTTTACTCCATGATGAGCTTCATATTTATCTCTTATTCCTTGTAAAATTTTAATTGTATCTTTTTCAGAAGGTTCATTTACAGTAACTGGACTGAATCTTCTTTCTAAAGCACTATCTTTTTCAATATATTTTCTATATTCATTTAAAGTAGTTGCACCTATTAACTGAATTTCTCCTCTTGCAAGTAATGGTTTTAATATATTTGCTGCATCAATTGCACCTTCTGCTGCACCTGCACCAACTATCGTGTGTATTTCGTCAATAAAGAGAATAATATCTCCTGCTTTTTTTACTTCATTCAAAGCTTTTTTTATTCTTTCTTCAAAATCTCCTCTATATTTACTTCCAGCAACCATTCCTGATATATCCATTGTTACAACTCTTTTATTTTTTAATATTTCAGGTACATCTCCTTGTGCTATTTTTTGAGCCAATCCTTCTACTGCTGCTGTTTTTCCAACACCTGGTTCACCTATTAGACAAGGATTATTTTTTGTCCTTCTAGATAAAATTTGAATAACTCTTTCTATTTCTTCTTTTCTTCCTATTACTGGATCTAATTTTCCTTCTTCTGCTTTTTTAGTTAAATCTTCTCCAAATTGATTTAAAGTTTGAGTTGAATTATAACTCCCTTTACCTTTTTCAGTACTTTTTCCACTTTCATTTTCACTAGCAAAATCTTCACCTTCATTTATAACTCTTATTATTTCATTATATAATTTTGGAATATTAGTATTAAGTTCTATTAATATTCTAGAAGCTATACTATCTCCTTCTCTTAATATTCCAATTAATAAATGCTCTGTTCCTATATAATTATAGCCTAATTTTCTAGATTCAATAAAAGCATTTTCAATTACTCTTTTTACCCTTGGAGTAAATCCTAAAGTATCTTCTATTGGTGCTTCATTACCCACTAACTCTACTATCTTATCTATAATCATATCTGAAGTTATAGATTGATTTTCGAAAACTTTAGCAGCTACTCCATTAGCTTCTTTTATTAAGCCATATAAAATATGTTCTGTTCCTATATAACTATGACCAAGCTCTATTGCTAATTCATTTGCTAGCTCAATTGCTTTTTTGGCTCTATTTGTAAATTTATATGTCATAAATTATCACTCCTTTTTAGTTATTTTTCATTAATAATTTGCTTTATTACTTCTGCCCTTTTTATATCTCTATCTAATCTTTCATATTTTTCTCCCAAAAATTTTTGAAGATTAGCTGGTTTAATATATAAATATAACTTCTTCACTTTTAGATCTGTTAAATCATTTAATATTCCTAAATCTACACCTATTTTTATATTAGATAATAAATTAACCGCTTCTTCATATGATATTTTTCTTGCATTTGTAAGAATTCCATAACTCCTATAAATAGTATCTTTCAACTCTAGTTCATCTTTTGTAAGAAGTTTTCTTGCTTGTCTTTCTTGTTCAATAATTGTTTCAGTAATTACTTTTAAATTTTTTATAATTTCTTTTTCTGTAATACCTAATGTTTGTTTATTTGATATTAGATATATATATCCTTGATTTTGACTGTTTTCACTATTAATTCCTTTAATGCTCATACCAAAAGAACTGATTGCATCAAATATTTTTCTCGTGTTTCTTGTTTTTGAAAGAGCTGGTAAGTAAACTTCTACTGATGCTTTTAATCCTGTACCTAAATTGCTTGGAGAAGCTGTTAGATATCCATAGTTTTTATTAATTGCATATCCTAAACAATCTCCTATTTTCTCATCTATCTCAATTGCTAAATTTAAAGTATTTTCTAATTCTAATCCTGCATTAAACACTTGTATATTTAAGTGATCTTTATTACCTATCATAATGCATATATTTTCATCATCATTAATTAAAATACTTCCTGTATCACGTTTCTTAATTGCAAATTCTGGAGTTATTAAATTCTTTTCTACTAAACTTTTTTTAGTAATTTCATCCATGTCTTTTAATTTTAAAAATTTTAATCCATAACCTATTGAATATAAATTATCTTTTATTTTATTTTCAAGTTTATCTATTTCTTCTTTTTTTTCTAAATTAAATTTAAATTCACTTAGATTACGTAAAAATTTAATTTTTGTATTTGTTACTACGTCACTATTTTCTGTACTTTGTAAATACCAGTTCATAACCATCCTCCTATTTTTCTAATTTTTTTATTTTATCTCTAATTTTTGCTGCATCCTCATATCTTTCTTCTTTTACTGCTTTTTTTAATTCCTTTTCTAATTTTTGAAGTTCAGAAACTTCTTTTTTAGGAAGTTTACTATCTTCATTTATATTATTTTCAATCTTATTATCTACAATTTTTCCTATTCGTCCAACATGTTTGTTTGAACCTTGAATTTTTTTTATAATAGGATCTAATCTATCTTGAAATACTTCATAACAGTCTTTACATCCTAATCTGCCTGTATTTGCTATATCATCAAATGTATATCCACAACTATTACATTTTAATGTCTTTATATCATTTAACATTGGTATAAATTCATTATTTCCAAAATTATCTATGAATCCTTCGAAAAAGTTTGAAAAATCAATTGGCATATTAAAATCCATTTTGTCTATTCCTAACTTCTGACTGCATTCTTCGCATAAATTTAACTCTCTCTTTCTTCCGTTTATATTTTCTGAATATCTTACATTAGCTTCTCTTTTTCCACAATTATCACATAACATAATAATCTACTTCCTTTCTATTCTATATTTAATAACATATTTTTAAATATTCTTGCCCTTACTTTATCTTTTGTATCTTTGGGTAATCTTAATACATTATCGCTTGTTGCTACTTTTAATAGTCTTGCTTCTTTTTTATCAATAATATTATATGATAAAAAATCACTAATTAATATATCAACTTCATTAGCTGTTAAAATTTGATCAATATTATTTATAATGTGCATAATATAATCTTTTTTTGTATTATTTACTTTTTTTATGGTTATATGACCTCCACCACCTCTTCTACTTTCTACATAATATCCTTGTGATGGTTTAAATCTTGTTGATATCACGTAGTTTATTTGTGATGGTACACAATTAAAATGTTCTGCTAATTCATTTCTTTGAATTTCAATAGCTTCATTTTCTTCGTCAAATAGATCTTTGATAAATTCCTCTATTATATCTGACATTCTCATATTAATTCCTCTTTTCTTTAACTTTGACTTTCTTTGACCTATATTGTAATTATACTATATATATTTAATTTTTCAATGACGTTTTTTGACCTTTTCTGACTTTTATTTTCTATTTTTCATTGTTTTCACTTTTTTATTCCACTTTTTCTAATTATTTTTATTATTTTCTCTCTTTTTTGTTATATTTTCTAATTCTTCTCCCTTCTCTTTTTGCTTATCCATTGAAATCCAGCCAAAATAAGAAGAAATAAATTCACCATATTTAGTTGCATCTTCTTTTTCTTTTCTATCTTTATTCATATTATTTTATACTCCAAAATAAATTTCATAAAATATACTTAGTTAAAAATAGTATCTATGTATATTTATTATAGTTATTTACATTATTTATATTTTTTATACAATATAATTAACTTTTTTAATTATATTTTTTTCGTAAATATTTTTAATAATTATTATGTATAAAACTCTAACAATATTTTACATTATATAATTTTAACTTGATATTTATTGTTATGATTTAAAAATTTAGGTTAACATATTTATTTTTTTGGAAAAGTATGTTATAATATTAATGATTGGTAAATTAAGGAGGATTTATAAAAATGTGGTACATATGGTTGATTATATCAGGAATAGCTATAATTATTGAATTTTTTACTGCAGGATTTTTAGTATTCTGGTTTTCAATCGGAGCTTTAGTCGCTATGGTTACTAGCTTTTTTATAGATAATATTTTTATACAAACGGCAATATTTATAGTTTCTTCTACATTATTAATATTTGCAACAAAACCTCTTGTAAAAAAATTTGATATTCCAAATACATTAAAAACTAATGTGTATTCTATAGTTGGTAAAATTGGAATTGTAATACAAGAAATTAATTCTATTGAAGGAACTGGTCAAATAAAAGTAAATGGCGAAATTTGGTCAGCAATTTGTGAAGATAATTCTCTTATTATACCTAAAGACACTAAAGTAGAAATTCTTAAAATAAAAGGTGTTAAGGCAGTAGTTACACCTTTAAGAAAAATTTAATTATGTTTTTTATTTGTTATATATAAAAATATAAAGGAGGAATTTATTATGTGGTTTTTATTGGTATTTCTTGTTATTATTATTGTAATAGCAGCAATGTCTATTAAAATCGTTAAACAATCTGAGGTTTATATTATTGAAAGATTAGGTAAATTTTATAAAGTAGCTGACGCTGGTCTTACAATTATTATACCTTTTCTAGATCATGTTAGAAGTGTTGTTAGTTTAAAGCAACAAACAATGGATATACCACCTCAAGGAGTTATTACTAAAGATAACGTTACAATCACAATTGATACAGTTGTGTTTTATCAAATAACAGATCCTGCAAAAGCAGTTTATGAAATTCAAAGTCTAAAAAAGGGTATTGAATACTTAGCAATAACAACAATACGTGATATTATTGGTAAAATGGATTTAGATGAAACATTTAGTTCTAGAGATGGAATTAACACAAAATTAAGAGTAGTTTTAGATGAAGCAACTGATAGATGGGGATGTAAAATTGATAGAGTTGAAATTAAAGATATTACACCTCCTGCAGATATAAGAGATGCAATGGAAAAAGAAATGAATGCAGAAAGAAATAAAAGAGCATTAATTTTGGAATCAGAAGCCGAAAGACAATCTGCAATTACTATAGCCGAAGGTAAAAAGCAAGCTGCTATATTGGAAGCTGAAGCCGATAAAGAATCTCAAATCAGACGAGCTATTGGTGAAGCTCAAGCTATTAAAGAAGTTGCTGAAGCAAAATCAAAAGAAATTGAAATGGTTTATAATGCTATGAAGAAAGCTAACCCTAATGACAAATTAGTTCAATTAAAATCTTTAGAAGCTTTAGAAGAAGTTGCTAAAGGCGATGCAAATAAAGTGTTTATCCCTTTTGAAGCAACAAGTGCATTAGGTGCATTAGGTGCAATGAAAGATGTTGTAACTGATAATAATAAAAAATCAAAAGATAATTAAATTAATATATAAAAAAAAATAAAACACCTTGTAATGTTAAAAAATTATAAACATTTTAAGGTGTTTTATTATTTTTATATCTGTGTATAAATATTAATTATATAAAAAATCTTCGATAGTTAATAATCTATTATATTTTGCTACTCTATCTGTTCTACACGGTGCACCTGTCTTTATTTGTCCTGAATTTACTCCAACTGCTATATCAGATATTGTTGTGTCTTCTGTTTCTCCAGATCTATGAGATATAATAGTAGTATATCCATTTTTCTTAGCAATTGCTATAGTATCTAATGTTTCTGTTAAAGTTCCTATTTGGTTTAATTTTATTAATATACTATTTGCTACATTTTTCTCAATTCCCCTATTTAATCTAGATTTGTTGGTAACAAATAAATCATCTCCGACTAATTGTACTTTATCTCCTAATTTATCAGTAAGTATTTTCCAATTTTCCCAATCTTCTTCTGCTAATCCGTCTTCTATTGAAAATATAGGATATTTATTACATAATTCATTAATATATTCTATCATTTCTTCACAAGTTTTGAATTGTTCCGTTTTCCAAAAATAATATCCCTTTTTATTTATTTTTTTAGCTTCATCATACATTTCTGTACTAGCAATATCTAATGCTAGCATTATATCTTTTCCAGGTTCATATCCTGATTTTTTTATAGCTTCTATTATAATGTCTAGAGCTTGCTCTTCATTTTCTAAATTTGGTGCAAATCCTCCTTCGTCACCTATTCCAACACTGAATCCTTTATTTTTTAAAACTTTTTTTAATGTATGATATACTTCTGTTCCCCTTTTTATTCTTTCTGCAAAAGTAATATTTCCAACTGGCATAATCATAAATTCTTGTATGCTAATATTATTATCTGAATGTTTTCCTCCATTTAATATATTCATCATCGGTATGGGTAACTCATTTCCCTGAATTCCTCCTATATAACGATATAATTCTATACCTAATGTATTTGCTGCTGCCTTTGCAACTGCTAAAGAAACTCCTAGTATACTATTAGCACCTAAATTTGATTTATTAGGTGTATCATCTAATTCAATCATTTTTTCATCAATTTTTCTTTGCTCTAGTACACTTATACCAATAAGTTTTTTAGATATTTTTTCATTTACATTTTTCACTGCTTTTTCTACACTTTTTCCTAAGTAATTACTTTTATTTTCATCTCTTAATTCAACTGCTTCAAAGCTTCCTGTTGATGCACCTGATGGAACAGATGCTATGCCTTTTACTCCATTTTCTGTAGTTACTTCTACTTGAACAGTTGGATTTCCCCTTGAATCAAGTATTTGAATCGCATGCACATCTTTTATTGCTGAATGATTAATCATAAAAAAACCTCCTTTGAGTTTATCCTTAATTATATTATGCACAAACTTAAAAAGAGATAAACATATAAATTATATTAACTAAATTTCCATAAAAATAACAGATGTTTTACATCTGTCATTTTATTAATTATTTTGATTTATTTCATTGCTTCTTCTACTGCAACAGATACTGCTACTGATGCTCCAACCATCGGATTGTTACCCATTCCAATTAATCCCATCATTTCCACATGAGCTGGTACTGAAGAACTTCCAGCAAATTGTGCATCTGAATGCATTCTTCCCATTGTATCTGTCATACCATAAGAAGCTGGACCTGCTGCCATATTATCTGGATGAAGTGTTCTTCCTGTTCCTCCTCCTGAAGCAACTGAAAAATATTTTTTACCTTGTTCTATACATTCTTTTTTATATGTACCTGCAACTGGATGTTGGAATCTTGTTGGATTTGTTGAGTTTCCTGTTATAGAAACATCTACCTCTTCCATATGCATTATTGCTACACCTTCTCTAACATCATTTGCACCATAACATTTAACTTTTGATCTTTCTCCTTCTGAATATGGTATTTCTTCAATAACATTTACTTTACCTGTAAAGAAATCAAAATCTGTTTTTACGTATGTAAATCCATTAATTCTAGAAATCACTTGTGCGGCATCTTTTCCAAGTCCATTTAATATTACTCTTAATGGCTCTTTTCTTACTTTATTAGCTGATTTTGCAATTCCAATTGCTCCTTCTGCTGCTGCAAAAGATTCATGTCCTGCTAAAAATGCAAAACATTTTGT
>CANRCM010000032.1 GCA_947629085.1 uncultured Clostridia bacterium | reverse complement strand
TATGGCTTCATAGCTCAGTTGGTAGAGCAGAGGACTGAAAATCCTCGTGTCAGTGGTTCGATTCCACTTGAAGCCACCAAGTAAAATCAAGGCTTACAGAATTTCTGTTTAAGTCTTTTTTTATTTTATCTAAAAAAATATCTAAAAAATTATAATTTAAGATTTTCAGTTCAAAGACACGAGTTCGATTCTCGTTCAAGCAACTTTTTAAAGAGTAATAGTTTTAAATGGCGACTACTTCTTTTTTGTGCCAAATACATTTGTTATTACTTTTTCAACATAATTTACACTACTTGTAATAGAGCCTTATAGGATTATATAAAAATCCACCAGTATAACCGGTGGATTTTTATGGTAATGAAACACATATATATTAATCAATTTTAATCATTTTCTTTTTTTATATTTAGATTATCTCCATATCGTTTAATTTTTTTAGTAGTAGTTTTTTCAAATTCTTCATCACGTATTCCAAAACTTTTAATATGCTTATAATTAGGAAGCTTTTTATTAACACCAGAAACTATATCAGAAACAATTTTTAAAATTTCTTCTTTAGTAGGAACACTTCCTTTTAAATGTTCTGTAATAGCCTGAATATTAGGATATATTTGTGCATTAATATAAGTTTCATCATCATTTTCTTTTTGAATTCCTAATACTAGGGATTCTGAAATTAATGGATTATCATTTAAATAGTATTCAACTTCTTCTGGATAAATATTCTTACCATTTTTAGTAACTATAACACTTTTACATCTGCCAGTTATATATAAATAGCCATTCTCATCAATTTTACCTAAATCTCCAGTATGAAACCAACCATCAATAATTGTTTCTTTGGTTTTTTCTTCATCTTCATAATATCCAAGCATTACATTTGGACCTTTAACTATAATTTCTCCAACACCTTCATCATTTGGATCATTAATTTTATACTCTACATTAGGAATAGGAAGTCCACAACTATCATCTTTTTGGAAAAAATCTGTATTTCCTGCAACTAAAGGAGAACACTCTGTTAAACCATAACCTTGCAAAGTGTTTAAATTTAATGATCTAAAATCTGCTATTATATCTGGATTAGCAGCTGCAGCTCCAACAATAAATACACGCAATCTACCACCTAAAGTATTCTTAACTTTAGTTCTAACTATTTTCTTTAAAATAAAAGGTAAACCGTAATAAGGATTTTCATTATTTTCTTTTCTATATTTATTAGGTAAAGTTTTATTCATATTCTTTATAATATTTTTATGTACATTTTCTAATAAAAGTGGCACACAAAGAATAACAGATGGATGAAATTCTTGCATATTTTTCGTAATATATCTTAAACCTTCGCAATGAGCAATGCTTGCACCACTATAAATTGGAAGTAAAAATCCTATTGTACATTCATAAGTATGATGTAAAGGAAGAACAGAGAAAAATAAATCATTTCGTTTTACTTTTACTATTCCATATATTGATAAGATATTTGAGCATATATTTCTTTGAGATAGGCAAACACCTTTGGCATTACCTGTTGTACCTGAAGTAAATAAAAGTATCCTTAATTGGTCAGGATCAACTTGTAGATTATCAAATTCATTAAAACCATTTGAATAATCTAATTTCCCTTTTTCTAATATTTTATTAAAATTCTTTTCAAAAGCTATAAATTCAGTATCAAGATTATTTACTTTAGATATATTATCAGTAATATTATCTAGAATTTTTTCATCACCTAAAATACAAGAAGTTTTAGAAACATTCATAAAATTAATTATATCACTTATATGAAGTTCTTTATCTAAAGGAACAACAATACCTACAATTGAAGCTGCTAAATATGCTACACACCAATTATAACTATTTTTCCCAATAACAGCTATTCTTTTGTTTATAAATCCTTTTTTTATTAATTGAGTACCTAAATAAACTACATCATTTTTAAATTGTGCATAAGTTATACTATTTATATTTCCATCTTTATCTTTAACTTTAAAAGCTGTTCTAGAATGATAAATATCACTAGAACGATAAAGCATGTCCTTGAAATTTGTTACCTCTTCAGTTTTATGATATTTCTTTTTTAATTGCTCTGCTACATTAAGTTTATTTTCCATCATTTACTTAATTCCTTTCTAATTTTATTAATATATTATGAATCCTATATAAATATAAAACAATTTATTTATATCTATAAAAAATGAAATTTGTATTAGTTTTTCTCTGAATTAGTTTTCCATCATAAATAGAATTGCCAGATTCTTGTAAAGGTATATCTATAAATGCAGTACATTTGAATTCTTGATCTAGATTATTAATAATATAAATATCAAATGAAAAATTACATTTAAGAGAATCTAATGGTATATTACATCTCTTTAATAAAGAACCATCATATGTAATGGGTGTAGAAGTATCTGTTATAGTATAATCTGGTTTTATATTAGTATTTATATAGCTAAGTACTATTGGATTAGCTAAATTGTTATATAAAGTAGGAGTATCTAAAGATGTATCAGATTCTGAAGTGATTTCAAAATTTAATGTGTTATTAAAAATATTGTCTTGAATAAGTTCACTCTTTGCAAAACTATTAACATTTTTATAATATAAATTTGTTTCTCCAAGTTCTGGTTTTGTATTATATTGTAGATTATTAATCCAAACTTTTTTCAATGTATTTTCTGCATCTTTTTTTTCAGATGAGCTTTTAATAAATAATGCAATATCAGTATATTGATATAAATTTTCAATAGTAAAATTACTAGCTGAAATATTTTTGTTTTTTGCATTACAACTACTAAAGAAAGTAATTTTATCAATTGAAAAAATATTTTTCTCATTTTTAATAGAAAAAGATATAGCACTATTTTCTAAATCATTTTTTAAGCTGTATTTATTAAATATAAAGAATATTATAGACGCAATCATAACCAATAATAACAAAATTATTATAGTAAATATAATATTTTTCTTATTCATAATTCCTCCTTAGTAGATAACATGTATATAATAGTATAAAATCAAAATAAAATCAAGTATAATTTTTATAATATAATTGTTTTTACATTGACAAAAAAAAATGAAAAATGTAAAATTATGATAGGTGATTATATGAGAGCAAAAGATAAAAAAATGAAGTTTTTTAAAATAACTTTAAAAAGAATTATAATTTTTTTTATAATTGTTATTATTTTATTATATGTAATTATATTTTATAACCATTATATAGGACAAAATATAGTAGAAACGAGTTTGAATTTAGACAAACAAAAACAGATAGAAGTAAGTCAAGCAAATAATGTGAATTTAGAAACAATTATTTCTGAGAATGCAGGAACAGACAAAAAAGAAGAATATACAGTGGAAGAAACAGAATTAGAATATATCACAAAATATATAAATAACAGTAATTTACCAAAAGGAGTAATTCAGGTAATACAAGAAGGAAGAGAAGGTAAACAGCAAATAACTAAGAAAAAAATTTATGAAAACGGAGAAATGGTAACAGAAGAACAGGTTAATAGTAAAGTTACTAAAGCATCAGTAGATAAAATAGTAGAAATTGGCGATAGCAGATATATAAGTAATTATAGAGTTAAAGTAGGAGATGTAGTTTATATAGCATCAGATAGGGCCAGTATAATGCTAGAAGCAAATGATAAATCACAAAAAGTTGCAACTTTAACAAATGGAAAAGGACTAAAAGTCTTAGATATTCAAGATAATTGGTATAAGATATCAGGAGAGGGAGTTACTGGATATGTTAAGATAGAAAATACAACTTATAATTATAAATTAGAAGAAAATAATAATGAAAACAAAAAAACAACAATAAATAAAAATATAAGTTTTGATATGGCTTTAAATAAACCAAGTGGATTAAGTTTAGATCAGTTTAAAAAAGTACTTACAGATGAAAAAGATGTTAATAGAATATTTATAAATAATGCACAATATTTTTATTACATAGAAAAACAGTATAATATAAACGGTATATTTATTGCATCTGTTGGAATACATGAGAGTAAATGGGGAACATCAAAAATTGCTCAAAATAAAAATAATCTTTTTGGATATGGGGCATATGATTCTAATCCATATAACGGAGCATATAATTTTTCTAATTATTCAGAATGTATAGATTTAATTGCTAGAGTATTTGTAAAGTATTATTTAAATCCAAAAGGTACAGCTATATATGGAGGAGAAAAAGCGCAGGGGACTTATTATAATGGAGCAAATTTAAATGGAGTTAATAAAAAATATGCAACAGATAAAAACTGGGCTAATGGAGTTTATAGTAATATGAAATATTTATATAATAAATTATAAAAAAATCTTGATATTTTTCTTGATTTATTGTATGATATAACAGTATAATGTTTAAAACTAATATTTTCCTAAGAAAACATCTAAGAAAGGGGCAATATAATGAAAAAAACAGTAATAATTACAGCAATTTTAATATTAATAGTTGGAATGTTTTTATATACTAATAAAGTATATGCTAGTGATAAAGTAATAGATGATTCAACAGAAAGTAAAATAATTCAATTAAAAGAAAATGCAACTAACTCTTTAGAAGATTATAAAGATAAATATGGCTCAGATACATATGGATTAGTAGCATATATACTTAACTTGGTTAGAATATATAGTATTCCACTATGCTTTTTAGGTATTGCTATAGGAGCTATTCATCAATACATAATTGGTATAAGAAAATTGGATACTTTAGAAAAAGGTATGGCTTTAATAGTAACCTTTGTAACAATATTAATTATATGCCAAATATTACCACTAGCATTTGCAGTGTTTGTAAAATTTGGAAGGGGGTAACAAATGAAAGTTTTATTTGCTGTAAGTAATGAGGAAATATCAGAATCAATTGTAAAAAAATATCAAAAAGAATATAAACAAATAATTTCTTATAAAAATGTATATTACTTTAATGCAATATTAAAAGAACTACAAAAAGATAAAACTTATGATAGAATAGTAATAAGCGAAGATTTAGAAGCTTTTACACATACACAATATGATCAAATTGACAAATTCATATTTGAAAAATTAGACGGAATCAGTGATGAAGCTACAGATTCAATAGGAAATGATACACCAATAATTTTAATTTGTGCTGATAGGAGAACTAAATCAGAACAAATGTTAGTTAAGTTATTTGGAATAGGTATATACAATGCTATCATTGGGTCAGATAGAAGTGTAGATGAAGTATGTAAATTAATACATAGACCTCGTTCTAAGAAAGAAGCAAAAAATTATTATAAAATAGAATCAGAAGAAGTTAGCTATCAAAGTGAAACAGAAAATGATGTAAGTGAAATGGAAATACAAAATATTTTAGCACATTATAAAAGATTAGGAAAAAATGAAGATAGATTTATAGATAGCTTTAATAATATCGCTGCACAATATAATGATACACAGTTAAGAATAATAAGTAAATTTTTACCATTAAATGTTAGAGCTGTGCTAGAAGAAAAATCACCTAAATACCAACAAATAATGTCTTTTAATAATAGCGTATCAGATACGTTAAGAAAACAAAAGAAAAAAGAAGAAGGAACTAGCGAAATGTTATTAACATCAAAAGTTAAAGATAAAATACTATCTAAGCCTGTAGTAATTCCATCTTCAGTAAATATGAATAGTAACAAAAAAATTTCAAGATTAAGACAGCCTCAAATACAAAATATAAATGAACAACAAATAATGAAAGAACCAATAATACAACAACAAAGAGTACAAGAAATACCACAAGAGAATCCTGAGTCAGAAAAATTAGTGCAAGAAGAGCCTATGCCAGTAAAAAGAGGAAGAGGAAGGCCACGTAAGAATCCTTTAAATTCCGAACAAAATCAAGTGGAAAACAAAATAAAGAGAGGAAGAGGAAGACCACGTAAAAACCCTCTACCTGAAGATGAAGAAGATGTATTACCAGGATTAACGACTATTAATAATAATGAAATAAATCAAGATGAAGAAGATATATTACCAGGGTTAACAACTATTAATAATAATGAAATCAATCAAGATGAAAATATATTTTTACCAGGAATGACAGTAAATGAAAATAAAAATGATTATAATAAATATGATGAGCAGATAAATGAAAGTGTGTTACCAGGATTAGAATCAGATTTAAATTATCAAGAAGATATTTTGCCAGGTACATCGACAGTAGAAAATCAAGAATATGATAATGATATTATGTCTAATACTTATAATGTTAATCAATATGATTCAAAAAATACACAACAATATAAAGATAATAGTTTTTTTGAAGAGTCAAGCAATAATCAACAAAATAATCTTAATATAGAACAAAATTCAGCAAATATAGATTTATCGTATTTATTAACACCAGATAAGAAAATAGTAACTTTTGTTGGAACAAGCAAGAATGGAACATCATTTGTAGTTAATAATCTAGCAGTATTAATATCATCTATGGGAATAAATACAGCAATATTAGATACAACTCAAAATAAAAACTCATATTATATTTACACAAAAAATGAAGAAGCATTAAGGAAAGTCGCTGCACAAAGTATAGCAGGATTAGCAAATGGAGTAGCAAATGGAATTAGTGTAAATAATAATCTTACAGTATATACATCATTACCTAATGAGGGAGAAGCGATAACAAATGTAGATAGTATTTTACAAACTTTATTACAGAAACATTCGTTGATTTTAATAGATACAGACTTTGAAACACCAATAAATTATTTTAAACAATCCCAAGAAATGTATTTAGTACAAACTTTAGATATATTAACTATACAACCATTAACAGCTTTTTTAAGGGAATTAAAAGCTAAAAATATATTAGAAGAACAAAAATTAAGAGTTATATTAAATAAAGCAGTTAAAATAAGAGGAATAAACGATAAGACAATTATTGGTGGAATGGCATATTATAACGACCCTGCAATGTCATTTATGACAGAATTATTTGATAGAAATATGATGAGATATGTTTTGTTACCTTTTGAAGAAGAAACATATATAAGATACTTAGAAGGCATTGTAGAGTGTAATATTTCTTTGAAGGGATATTCAAAAACATTTATGCAAACATTAAAAGAATTGGCTAATATGGTATATCCATTATCGAATACATATAGACCACCAACTTCCCAAAGTCAAGGAAAAAATTATACATTTGGTCCCAACATGAATAATACATTGAATCAGATGAAAAATAATTATTAGAAATATATAATAAAGGGGGAAATAAACTAGTGTATATAGCAACAGTAGTAATATTGATTTTAATTGTATTAGGTTTAATAATTTATAATATAACAATACATAAAAAAATTCAAAAATTTAAAAACATGAATCAAAGAATCAATAATTTATACGTGGTTCAAGATTTTATGAATGCTATAGGAGAAACATCTTCAGTAGATAATAAAATTAAAAAAATAAATGATATTCTTATAGAAAGATATGAAATAAAATATTCCACTATAGTAGTTTTTGATGGAACAGAATATCAAGTTAAAGCTTCTAATGTTGATGAGAGACATTGGGATGCGTTAAAATCTTTACATACTTTGGACATGTTTAAGGATAGTATTGAAACAGCAACACCAAAATATGTAACAGTAAATAGTGAAAATGAAAAATTACCATATCAAAAAATGGAGTTCGGAAGAGCAAAATCAGCTATATTTTTCCCTCTTTATATAGATAATGTCTATATTGGATACTGGATTATTGAAAGTGGTACACCACATGATTTTGATAATGTAGATACAACGGTATTAGAAGTTATAAAAGAAAATATAGTATCTGTATTAAAGACTGTGGTACATCAAAAAACTCTAGAATCTATAGTAAGAAAAGATTTATTTACAGGTTTATATTCTGAAGAATATTTATACGGCGAAGGAAAACAAGTAATTGATCAATATACAATTTCAACAATATGTATGTTTAAGATAACAAATATACAACAAATAAATAGAGATTATTGTAGAGAATTAGGTAATAAAGTTATTACAGAAATTAGTAAATATATAAGTGATAATTTATCTTCTGAATATATATTTGTTAGATATATGGGACCAAAATTTGTAATAGCTTTTTCAGGAGTTGAGACAAATGGAGTAGCAGATTTTTTAAATGAAATTAAAGAAAAAGTAGAAACAATGAAAATACAATTATCAGAACAAGAAATTATAGAATTAAAGTTAGATGTAAAATCAAACAACAAAATTAATAAGCAAAAAGAAATGTCAACTATACCAAGATTAAACTTTGTAATATCTTCATATTATAAAGGTACAGGTTTAGAAGAAGTTTTGAAAAAATTAGAGGAATACTTAGATAATGCAGATATAAATGAAAGTGATATAACTAATATATAAAAGGAGGATTATAGATATGGAATTTGATAAAACAATGCATTTTAATGTAGAAAGAGAAGAAAATTCTAAAAGTAAAGAAATACTTAAGGAAGTATATCAAGCATTAGTAGAAAAAGGATATAATCCAATAAATCAAATAGTAGGATATATTTTATCAGGAGATCCAACATACATAACAAGTCATGATGATGCAAGAAATAAGATAAGGACCATAGAAAGAGATGAACTACTAGAAAAAATGTTAAAAAATTATATAGGATTAGAAGATTAATAAATGAGAATTTTAGGAATTGATTATGGAGAAGCAAGAGTAGGGATTGCTATTACAGATGCTTTAAACGTAACTGTTCAAGGCTTAGAGACAATTCAAAGAAATGGCTCAGACAAAGTGATTTTAAAAAGATTAGATGAAATTTTAGAAAACTATGAAATAGATACAATTGTAGTAGGAATGCCATTAAATATGAATGGAACAATATCTGAAAGAGCAAAAATTACCGAAGACTTTATTCATAAGTTAAAATGTAAATATAATAAAATAAAAATTGAAAAAATTGATGAACGATTGACAACTGTTGAAGCACATAAAACAATGAATTTTTTAAATATTAATAAGAATAAAAAGAAAAATATAGTAGATACTATATCTGCAGTTTATATTTTAGAAACTTATTTAAATAAATTAAAAAATACATTGAAATAAAAATACGATCTTATATTTAAAAAATAAAATAATTTAAATTTGAAAGGAGAAAATTTATGAACGAGAATTATGAAGGAGAAGAATTAGATAACATAGTGGTATTAAATGATGAAGAAGGAAATGAAGTAAAATTTGAATTTTTAGATTTAGTAGAATTAGACGATGAAGAATATGTAGTATTACTACCAGTTACAGAGGATGGAGAAGAAGAAGAAGGAGAAGTTGTAATATTAAAAATTGAAGATAACGACGATGAAAATGCTGAAGAAGAATCATATGTAAGCATAGAAGACGAAGAAATTTTGAATAAAGTATTTGATATTTTTAAAGAAAAATTTAAAGATGATTTTGATTTTGTAGAATAAAAATATTATTTATTTATGACGGTGAAAGCAAGAATAAAAATTCTTACTTTCACCTTTTGAAATTCAATAATAAAAATAGGAGGAAAATTAAATGTCAAAGTTTTCAACATGGTTAATAGTAATGTTTATGATAATGTTTTGGGTTTTTAGGATAATGTTGGCAATTTCTGCTGAATTTAATTGGGAAATGGGATTACTTCATCCATTAAATTTACAAATAGAAATTATATTATTATTTGTTGTGTTAGCATGTATAGTATTAATAATTAAAAGAAAAATAATAGGTGGAATAATATATTTATTAGCTTATGGATTATATTTTGGAGCAGATGTAATAAATAATATACAAACTCTACTATCAGCAGTGGATCAAGGAGTTGATATAAATTTATATGCTAATTTATTGATGTCTATACTTGGAATTATATTAGCAGTAGTTACAATGTTAGATTTATTAATGGATAAAGCTAGAAAAACAAATCCAAAAGACAAAAAAACAGATTGGTTTTATGCTGATGAAAAGTTTGATAGAAAATTAGATGACAGAGCAGATAAAAATAATTATAGAACAATGTAAGTATTGTATAAACTTCATTTTCTCTAGAAGTTAGACTATTTAAAATCAATTAAAAATAAAGAATGTGATAAAAATATCAAACAAAAATAATAAAAAAATCCCTAAAACTTCAGTATAAACTAACTGGTAAAGCCTGATTTTAGCAAAGCTATTTAAAAGTATTAAAATATAAGAAAAGAAATTTATGAGTTTTATATTAATAATATGAAAAGATTAATAAGAAATGATAGAGTGCTATAAGATTAATTATATTAACAATAAAGAAGAAACAATGTAATTAGAGTAGGTGAAAAAATGCAAAGAAAAAATAGTGAATTAAACAATAATATAGATGACTCAAAAGGGTTTTCTAAAATGTCGATTAACTGGTACCCTGGACATATGGCAAAAACAAGAAAACAAATAGAATCAGATGTAAAAATAGTAGATATAATAATAGAATTACTTGATAGTAGAATACCAATATCTAGCAGAAATCCAGATATCTTAAAAATAACTTCAAGCAAGAAAAGAATAATTGTATTAAATAAATGTGACTTATCAGATGAAAATAAAAATAATAAATGGATAGAATATTTTAAGAAAAAAGGAATTCCAGCTGTTATGACAGATTCAAATTCTGGAAAGGGAATAGATAACTGTATAAGAGAAATACAAAAAATTATGAAAGAACAATTACATACTCAAGCTGAAAAAGGAAGAGTTGGAAGTAAAATAAGAGCAATGGTAATTGGAATACCAAATGTTGGGAAATCATCATTTATAAATAGAATTTCAAAACGAAGTACAGCAGGTGTGGGGAATAAGCCTGGTATAACTAAACAAAAACAATGGATTAGAATTAATGATAAAATAGAATTATTAGATACACCAGGGGTATTATGGCCTAAATTTGAAAGCGAAGAAGTAGGATTAAATTTAGCGTTTACAGGAACCATAAAAGAAGAAATATTACAGAGAGTAGAAATTGCATATCAACTATTAAAATATTTATTAAAAAATTATAGAAAAAATATATGTAATAGATATGATATATCTGAATACTTTATCGAAGAGACATTAAATCAAGACCAACCTGAAAATATGAATATATATGAAATTATGTTAGAAATAGGAAGAAAAAGAGGCTGTATAATATCTGGTGGAAATATAGATGAAGAAAAAACTGCAAGAATAATATTAGATGAATTTAAAAATGGAAAATTAGGAAAAATAACATTAGAAGTGCCAACAAACATATAATAAAACAGAAAGGAAATATAATTTGGAAAATTTTATAGATATAAAAAAAGAAAAAGAAGATGTAGATATGTTATCTCCATTAACATGGGCATATATTGGAGATAGTGTATATGAACTATATATTAGAACAAATTTAGTAAATAAAACAAACTTAAAACCACATAAATTACATATAGAATCTATTAAATATGTTAGAGCACAAGCTCAAGCAGAAACATTGAATAGGATTTACAATAATTTAACAAAAGAAGAACAAGATATTGTAAGACGTGCAAGAAATACAAAAAATTATCACCTACCTAAAAATTGTAATATTAAAGATTATATGTATGCAACTGCTTTTGAAGCTTTAATAGGATATTTGTATTTAACAAAACAAAATGAAAGATTAAAAAAAATATTGTTGGAAACTAAAAAATAATTCATATAAAAAATAAAAGATAATATTTTTCGTTGACTAATCATAAAAAAAATGATATAAATAATAAAGATTATTTATTAAGGCCCCTTGGTCAAGCGGTTAAGACGCCACCCTCTCAAGGTGGAATCATGGGTTCGATT
>CANRCM010000031.1 GCA_947629085.1 uncultured Clostridia bacterium | reverse complement strand
AAAAGCATTACAAACAATATTGGTATTAAACTATAATATTTTAAATATTTTGTGACACATCATTGACTAACCTACATGGTTTTTTAATGGATTTTTGTTTTTTGCTTGCAAATTATTATTAAATATGTTAAAATATTAAACGTTATATAATGTATTAAGACTAAGAGGAGGTGCAATTAGATGCCAAATATTAAATCAGCAAAAAAGAGAGTTAAAGTAATTGAAAAGAAAACTTTAAGAAATAATATGATTAAATCTGGATATAAATCAGCTGTTAAAAAATTTGAAGAAGCTGTTAATGCTGGTAACTTAGAAGAAGCTAAAGTTTTACTTGCAGAAGCTACTAAAAAAATAGATCAAGCATGCACTAAAGGTGTTATTGTTAAAAATACAGCAGCTAGAAAAAAATCTAGTTTATCAAAAAAATTAAATGCAGCTATGGCTTAAAGCACAAAATAAAGATTATGCATAGTTTTTATTTTAATAAGGATATTCTAAAACAGAATATCCTTTATATTTTACTCTATATGTTTTTCAAATTTTAGAATTCATTATTAGATAAATTTAATAAAAAACTTTTTTAAATTAAGAACTAAGGATTCTTTGTTTACCAATATATTGTTTAACTTAGTTTGTTAAGTATTTCCATTGTTTTTTATCTTCCAAGATGTTAAGATAAATATAGATATTATTTAGATAGAGGTGTATTATGTTTAATAAGATAACTGAAACTTATAAGAGTTTTGAGAAAATAACAAATTCTATTATAAAAATTGGCTTTAATTTTTGTAAATTTTTATGTTTAATTTCTCTTATAATATTATGTACATATTTAGCTTCAAAAATTCCTTTTCTTTATTACATAGGTATTATGATATTTAGACTTAGCATAATTTTTAGTATAGAATTTATTATTTGTGGATTTGTTGTTGATGGAATAAAAAAACAATTAGTATAAAAAAGCGATTTAAGATTTCATATCTTAATTTCGCTTTTTTATACTATATTATTATTTTTTTAATTCTTCTAAAAACATTTTATTTAACATTTGAGGATTTGCTTTTCCTTTAGTTTCTTTCATAGCTTGACCTATTAAAAATCCCAACGCTTTATCTTTTCCTCCTTTATAATCTTCAATTGATTGTGGATTTGCTTTTAAAACTTTTAATACAACATCTTTTATTGCGCCTTCATCAGAAATTTGTATCCATCCTTTTTCTTTTATAATCTCTTCTGGATCTCTAGGATTATTAAATAATTCTGCTAATACTTTTTTTCCAATACTTGAACTAATTGTTCCTTTATCTATTAAAATAATTAATTTAGCTAATTGTTTACTATTAAAAGGTATTTGTACTGGTTCCATTTCATTTTCATTTAATATTTTTGATATATCTGAGATAATCCAGTTGTTTACTGCTTTTGCATTATTACAAATTGCTGTTGCTTCTTCAAATAAATCTGATAAATATTTTGAAGATGTTATTAATTTTGCATCTTTTTCTGATAATTTATATTCTTCTAAATATCTTTGTTTTCTACTTTCTGGTAATTCTGGTAAACTATTTTTTATATTCTGAATATATTCTTCTGACAGTTTAATTGCAACTAAATCTGGATCTGGAAAATATCTATAGTCTTGAGCGTCCTCTTTATCTCTCATTGAAAATGTTTTTCCAGATACATCATCCCATCTTAGTGTTTCTTGATATATTTTTCCACCATTTTCTATTACATCTATTTGCCTTTCTGCTTCATAATCAATAGCTCTAACTATACTTTTAAATGAATTCATATTTTTCATTTCTGTACGAGTTCCTAATTTTGTATCACCTTTTTTTCTTACAGAAACGTTAACATCTGCTCTTAGTGATCCTTCTTGCATTTTACAATCAGATACCTCTATATATTCAAATATTGATTTTAATTTTCTTAAATAATTTTCCGCTTCTTCTGCACTTCTCATATCTGGTCTTGATACTGTTTCTATTAGAGGTACTCCTGCTCTATTTAAATCAACTAGACTTCCTCCTCCAAAATCATCATGATTAAGTTTTCCAGCATCTTCTTCAATATGAATTCTTTCTATTCTTATTGTTTTCTTTCCATCTTTTGTTTCAATTTCTACTTCACCATTTTCACAAAGAGGTTTATCATATTGTGATATTTGATAAGATTTTGGTAAATCTGGATAATAGTAATTTTTTCTATCATTTTTACTATTTTTAGAAATTTCACAATTAGTTGCAAGACCAGCCTTTACTGCATATTCTACAACTTTTTCATTTAATACTGGCAAAGTTCCTGGCATTGCCATACATATTGGACAAGTATGTGTATTAGGTGCTCCTCCAAACTCTGTTGGACAAGAGCAAAAAATTTTTGTTTTAGTTGAAAGCTCCGCATGCACTTCCAGTCCTATTATTACTTCATAATCTTCTCTTGACATTTATTTTCCTCCCCTTATATTCCAGGTTTATATTTTTCTCTAAATTTCGTAGCTTGTTCAAATGTATAAGCTGCATTTAATATTGTCTCTTCTTCAAATTTATTTCCTATTAATTGCATTCCTATTGGCATACCTGTTTTATCAATCCCACATGGTATTGATATTCCAGGAAGTCCTGCAATATTTAAAGAAACAGTACAAATATCTGATAAATACATCTCTAAAGGATTATTAGATTTTGAACCAATATCAAAAGCTACTGTTGGTGATGTTGGTGTTAATATAACATCATACTTTTCAAAAGCCTTATCAAATTCATTCATAACTAATGTACGAACTTGTTGTGCTTTTTTATAATAAGCATCATAATAGCCAGATGACAATACATAAGTTCCAAGTATAATTCTTCTTTTTACTTCTGGTCCAAATCCTTCACTTCTAGATTTTTTATATAAATCTCTTAAATTTTTAAACTCTTTTGTTCTATAACCATAACGAATTCCATCGAATCTTCCTAAATTAGAACTTGCTTCTGCACAAGCAACAATATAATATGTTGCTAAAGCATACTGAGCAATATCTAGTGAAAATTCTTCGATTTCTGCTCCTAAATTTTTGTATGTTTCAATTGCCCTTTGTAAAGATGATTTTACTTCTTTATTAATTCCTTCTCCAAAAAATTCTTTTGCAACTCCTATTTTTAATCCTTTCACATTATTTTTTAAACATTTAGTATAATCTACTTTTTTTCTATCACTTGAAGTTGTATCCTTTTCATCATATCCTGATATTAAATTCAATAACATAGCACTATCATAAACATCTTTTGTAATAGGTCCTATCTGATCTAAGGAAGATGCAAATGCTACTAAACCATATCTTGAAACTAATCCATAAGTAGGTTTTAACCCAACAACTCCACAGAAACTTGATGGTTGCCTTATTGATCCACCTGTATCTGATCCTAATGCCCAAGGTACCATATTAGCTGCTACTGCAGCTGCAGACCCACCTGAAGATCCTCCTGGTACTTTATTTAAATTCCATGGATTTCTAGTTTTCTTAAAATATGAATATTCTGTTGAAGCCCCCATAGCAAATTCATCCATATTTAATTTTCCTAAGTTAATCATATTTTCTTTATTTAGTTTTTCTACAACAGTTGCATCATAAGGTGCAATAAAATTTTCTAACATACGAGAACTACAAGTTGTTTTTATACCTTTCGTGCACATATTATCTTTAATCCCTATTGGAATTCCTGCAAATTCTCCTGTCAACTCTCCTTTTTCAACTTTTGTTTGAATTTCCTCTGATTCTCTTAAAGCTGTATCTGTTAAAGTTGTAACAAAAGCTTGTACATCTTTTTCTTTTTCATTAATTCTATCTGTATATGCTTTTGTTATCTCAGTAATTGTTAATTCTTTATTCTTTAATTTTTCTTGTAATTCATGAACCGTTAACTCCGTAATATTCATTAATTTTCCTCCTATTTTTAAAGTTTGCACTTAAATAACCTTTGGTATTTTAAACATATTTTGTTCAGTTGATTCTGCATTTTGTAATAAACTTTCTGTATCCTCAAACACTTTTATTTCATCTTTTCTAAATACATTTTTTGCCTCATTTGCTCCTATCGTTATACCTAATCCATCTACTGGAGCATTATTTACTATTTTTGCAAAATTTAATATATCATCTAAGTTTTCCAAATATTTATCAATTTCATTTTCCTCTAAGTTTAATCTTGCTAAATTAGCTATATGCAAAATTTCTTCTCTTGTTACTTTCATATAAATCACTCCTAATCTCAATTTGTTTTATATTATATACTTTTTTTACCAAAAAAACAAGCCCTAAAAGGCTTGTTATACAAAAAGATTAATTTACTTTATTTTTTAAATATTGACATGATTTTATTAATAATTTTTCTATACCATTTTATTTCTTCTATTTTTATTAAATCAGTATTTTTTTCATTCTCATTTGTTTTTTTATCCTTTTTCTTAAATAAATTATCTGGGTTATATTTTTCTCTCAATTCTTGCTCTATTCTTTTTTCTTCTTCTGATTCTTCCCTTAATAATTGTTCTCTTTCTTCTTTACTTACTAAGTAGTCTCTATATATAACAGCTAAAATTTGTTGTGTTTCCTCCAAAATAGTATCTTCCCAATGCAAATCATTGAAGTTGATTTTAGGAGTATATTCTTTATCCATGTTTTTTGAAATAAAATTATTAAAATTTTCTGGTATACTTTCTTTTATCATCTTTTCTGAATTATTTAGTATAACAAAAACTTCTTTTAAAGCTTTAGAATAATTATCTTTCAATTTTAATACCTTCTTTCGTATTCTTTCTATCTAGCTTCGTCACTATTATCTTGTTCTGATTCTGTTTCAATATCTTTTTCTTCTGCATTTCTTTCTTTGCTAAATCTATTTTTTAAGTTATCTACGATTCCTCTTAATTTTCCTTTTGCCTTTTGATATATTTGTTCAAACTTAGATTGTTTTATTGGTGGTGTAGATTCTACTTTTGATTCTTCTTTTTCAATTGGTTTAATTTCTGCACTTCCCCATTTTTGATACAATTCATTAATTTTTTTGTTCTGTTCATTAGAATGAAATCCTGATTGTAATTCAAAAATTTTATTCATTACTTTTCTTTGATCTTCCATTGAATGCATATTATCAATTGCTATATCTATTTCTTCTAGGTTTACTTCAGGAAATTCAAAATCTTTTTCTTCTTTAGGTGATATATATTTTTCATTTTCTTTTTTTAAGCTTTCTGAGTTAGCTAATGCCTCCTCATATCTTTTTATTGAAAAAGAATCAATAAATAAGCCATTAGAAGCCTCCGTATCTCCCCATTCATCTCTAGTAGTTAGTGAAACTTTAATTCCATTAAGTTCTGATGCTTCTTTTTGTATTGTTTCTGGAGCTTCTTGAATATTAGGATATTTACTGTGTATTAAAGCTAGCCTTTTGTTACATTTTTCATACATTTCTTCTCTTTGATTTTTTTGTTTTACTTCTTGAGTGATTTCTTTACTTTCTTCCATTATACTTTTTCTCCTTTTTTATTTTCTTATTAAATTATAACATTTAGTTTTTATGGTGTCAACTATGACGCTATATTTAATTTCAATTATTATCTATAATTTTTTTATTGGAGGTAATTTTATATGAAAGAAAATAAGAAAAAATTTAATCCAGCCTATACAGATTCTCCTAATATAAGATTTTCTTTAAGATTAACTGAAAAACTACAAAACGATTTAGATGATTACTCAAAAAAATGTAATATTAGTATGAATACATTAATTTTGAAATGTATCGAATATGCACTTGATAATAAAGAAGATTTATAACTTTTAGAGATGCTAAAAAATGAGGCAAATACAATACTTTACCTCATTTTTTACTTTTATATAAATACTATTTTTGAAACTATTTTAATTCAACTACAGCTCCAACTTCAGCAAATTTAGCTTTTAAGTCTTCAGCTTCTTCTTTAGAAGCTCCTTCTTTAATTGTTTTTGGTGCTCCATCTACTAAATCTTTTGCTTCTTTTAATCCTAATCCTGTAGCATCTCTAACTACTTTGATTACTTTGATTTTTTGATCTCCAGCTTCTGCTAATACTACATCAAATGATGATTTTTCTTCAGCTTCTGCTCCTCCTGCTACTCCTCCTGCTGCTGGTGCTGCAGCTGCTACTGCAGATACTCCATATTTTTCTTCGATAGCTTTTACTAAGTCGTTTAATTCAACAACTGTTAAAGCATCTATTTCTTCAATTAACTTTTCAATTTTTTCCATTTTAAATCCTCCTAATTTTTAAGCCTTTAAAGCTTATTTTTATTTTTGTGATATAAGTTCACAACTCTTATTTTTATTATTCTGTCTTCTTTTCTTCAGATGGTGCTGCTTCTTCCGCAGCTGGTGTTTCATTTTTTTCTTCTTTGACTTTTGTTTCTTCAGATTTTTCTTCTAATTTTGCTGGTTCTTCTTTTTTAACTTGTTCTTCTGAACTTTCTACAGCTTCTTCTTTTTGCTTTTTAACTTCATTTAATGCAACTGCAACTTTTGAAATATTTGATAGCAATGCTCCAGCAAGCATAGATAGTAATGTTTCTCTTGATGGTAATTTTGCAAGTGTAATAATTTCTTCTGGTGTCATTACTTTTCCATCAATTACTCCACCTTTTATTTTATAAAATTCATTATCCTTACTGAATTTATAAATTGTTTTTGAGGCTTCTAAATAATCCTCTTTACTCATAATTATTGCTGTAGGACCTACTAATTGATCTTCCAATCCTTCGATTTTGCATTCTGCTAATGCTCTTTTGGTTATGTTATTTTTTATTACATTACAAGTAGCATTTGCATCTCTTAATTCTTTTCTTAATTTAGTATCATCAGCTACATTTATTCCTCTGTATTCTGTTAAAAGTATTAATTTAGCATTTTTCATTTTGTCTGCTAATGCTGTCACTTCTGCTTTCTTTTGATTTAATATAGCTTCACTTGCCATTTAAATTTCACCTCCCAAAAATATTTATTTATATAAATTTAAAAATAAAAACTCTTTTATTTCCTATCCAAGGTTAATAAAAGAGTTTTTGTTCTTTCTCTACTATAACCTCGGTAGGACTTACTTTTGCCTACTGTCTTTGGCTTTATATTTTATTATTTCTGGTTTATAAATATACTTGGTCCCATTGTTGTTGATATTGCCACACTTTTTATGTATTGACCTTTAGCTGCTACTGGTTTTGCTTTTATAATTGCATTCATTATAACGTCATAATTTTCCAATAATTTTTTAGCTCCAAATGAAACTTTTCCAAAACCTAAATGAATAATATTATTTTTATCTAATCTATACTCAACTTTACCTGATTTAATTTCATTAATAGCCTTTGTTACATCCATTGTAACTGTTCCTGATTTAGGATTTGGCATTAATCCCTTTGGTCCTAATACTTTACCTAATCTACCAACAACACCCATCATATCTGGAGTTGCAACAACTACATCGTATTCAAACCAGTTATCATTTTGAATCTTTGGAATTAATTCATCTGCTCCAACAAAGTCAGCTCCTGCTTTTTGAGCTTCTTCTGCTTTTGGACCTTTAGCAAATACTAAAACTCTTTGAGTTTTACCTGTACCATTTGGAAGTACTACTGTACCTCTAACTTGTTGATCTGCATGTTTTGAATCAACTCCTAATTTAACATGTAATTCTACTGTTTCATCAAATTTTGTTTTTGGCATCTTTTCTATAATTTCTATAGCTTCTTTTGCCTCATACTCTTTAGTTTTATCAATTAATTTTACACTTTCTGCATATCTTTTTGATTTTTTCATTTTTGATTACCTCCTTTGGTTATAACGAGTATTTTACTCTCCCAATTTAAATATTTTTAAAAATTAAAATCTTTAATCTATAACAACTACACCCATAGATCTTGCAGTTCCTTCTACCATACTCATAGCTGTTTCAATTGTAGCTGCATTTAAGTCTGGCATTTTTTGTTCTGCTATTTCTTTTACTTGTGCTTTTGTTATTTTTGCAACTTTATCTTTATTTGGAGTACCAGAACCTTTTTGAATTTTTATTGCTTTCTTAATTAATACTGCAACTGGTGGCACTTTTGTTATAAAGTCAAATGATTTATCCTGATAAACTGTTATAACTACTGGTATTGTCATTCCTGGTTGATTTGCAGTTCTATCATTAAATTCTTTAACAAATTGCATAATGTTAACACCACTTGAACCTAACGCTGGACCTACTGGTGGAGCTGGTGATGCTTTTCCTGCTTCTATTTGTAATTTAATAATGTTTGAAATTTCTTTTTCTGCCATTTTAATTGGCACCTCCCTTTATTATTTAACTTTTTGTACTTGTGAAAATTCTAATTCTACCGGTGTTTCTCTACCAAACATAGAAACTAAAACTTTTACTTTATGTTTTTCTGTATTTATTTCTTGTACTGTACCTATAAATCCTTCAAATGGGCCATTCATTACCTGTACTTGCTCATTGACTTCATAATCTACATTTACTGGTACTTCTTCAAATCCCATATTTCTAATTTCTTCATCCGTTAATGGTATAGGATCTGTTCCTGATCCTACAAATCCTGTAACACCTCTTGTATTTCTTACTATATACCAAGATTCTTCTGTTACAATCATTTTTATTAATACATATCCTGGAAAGACCTTCTTTAAATTAGTTTTTCTTTTTCCATCCTTAATTTCAATTTGTTCTTCCATTGGTACTATTATATCAAAGAAGAAATCTTCTAATTCTCTATTTTTTATTGTTTTTTCCAAGTCTGTTTTTACTTTATTTTCATAACCAGAATAAGTATGAACTACATACCATCTAGCTACCATATCATAATCTTTTTGAGACATATCTTTAGCCTCCCTTAAATTATTTTTATTCAGCATTTTCTTCTGTTGGCTCTACTATATTTTCTGCATTTTGATTAGTTTCTGTATTACTTTCTTCAATATTATCTCCTGTTTCATTTGATGATGTAATTACTTCTTTTACTCTTTCTATACCTTGTTTATTTAAAGTTTCAAATACTATATCTAATACAAAAACTATTACAGCTGTAATTAAAACTATTGTTATTACTGCAACTGTATTATTTAACAATTGTTTTGGTGTTGGCCAAACTACTTTTTTTAATTCAGCTTTGAAGTCCTTTGAAAAACTTTTTTTATTTTTACTATTTTCTTTTTTATTTTTTTTCACTTCTTTTTTAGCCAATGTTATATCCTCCTTAAAATAGCTCTTAACTATTTTGTTTCCTTATGTGTTGTACGTTTTTTGCAAAATTTACAATATTTAACAATTTCTAATCTATCTGTATTATTTCTTTTGTTTTTTGAAGTTGTATAATTTCTTCTTTTACATTCCGTACATTCTAATGTTATATTTTCTCTTGGTCCTTTCGCTGCCATATAAATAACACCTCCGTATTTTTACCTTTTACTTTTTTGAAACGATGTGAGCATATGTCCGTAATATACATACGCTTAAATATTTTACCATTTTTTTCTTGTTGTGTCAATGAGTTTTAGGTAATTTTTTGCTTATTTTTTCAACTTTTTCTTTTTTCGTACTGAAAATCCAAATTTACCTAATTTTCTTCCCATTTGGTAATAATGTCCGGTTTGAATATGCTATTAAATCACATTTTGAAATATCAAAAGCTCCATTTTTCTCTATATATTTTTCATCTGCATTAATTGCTAATACATCTGCTATAAACATATAATGAGATCCTAATTCTTTTATTTCTTTCACTTTACATTCAACAGAAACAGGACTTTCCTTTATCATAGGACATTTAACAAATTTAGCTTTTTCTTTATGAAGTTTCATTTCATTAAATTTATCTACTTTTGCTCCTGTTTTTACACCACACCAATCTGTTGCTCTAGCTAAATTTGCAGTTGTTAAATTAATAACAAATTCTCCATAATTTCTTATTAATTTATATGAATATCTAGAGGGTCTTACAGATATGTATACAATAGGTGGATTAGTATTTAATATACCTGTCCATGCAACAGTTATAATATTTGATTTATCCATTGTACCACAACTTACCATTGCTACTGGTAATGGGTATAAAAAAGTTCCTGGTTTCCATGTTACTTTTGACATTTTATCTAGCTCCCTTTTCTTTATTTTTACTTTTAATCTTCTTTTCCCTTCTTTCTTGTAATATCATTACTGCTGCTAAATTTTCTTGTTCTATAGCATTTAATTTTTTATCTTTTAAAGTTATTTTATACTCTTTATTTTGTTCTTTTTCTACTAATCCTATATATCCACCATTATATTTTGAGCCTCTAATTGTCTCTTCTGATAATAAATCATTTGTAATACAATTGTAATATTCTTTATCAATAGGTTCTCCTTTTTTTTGATCTATAGATAATTTTTGTATCGATATATCTGTATATATTCTATCTATTTGTTCTTTACCATTGACATTTCTTAATACTTTATACTCATATAAATATGAATCATATACTCCTGTAGCATTTCTAAATGCTAACACTGCACTTTTCTTTAATTTTAAATTTCTATCACCTTTTAACTTAATTGTTGTTGGATTATCTAATTTCTTAATTATTACCAATTTTTTTCCTTTTGCCCTTCCATTAGAAATTGTTTTTATTAAATTGGGATCATATTGATCTGCCTTAGAATACTTCTTTTTAATTATTTTTTCTTGCATTTCTCTTTCTTTTTCTTGTTCTTTCTTATTTAAGATTTCTTTGTATAATTTTCTTTTCTTAGATGTAGAAATCGATTCATAATTTCTTTTTGCTTTTATTTTTAAATATTGGATTTTTTGCTTTTCTTTATTATCAATATTATCTTCAAGTAATTCTTCATATTGTTCTATTTTTTTATTAAATACTTCTTTAATTTTTTTATCTGCTTCATTATCTGATAATGTATATATTTTTGTTTCTGATAGATTAAAAAAATCATATGCTGTATCTTTAAGTAATATTCTTTCTTTTTTTATTTCACTATTTTTTGGCTTTTCAACAGAATATATTTTTCTTAAACCTTCCGTTTTTATTTTCTCATATGCATTGTCAATTTCTTTTATAGATTTTTTATATTCTCTTATTAATTTATTTTTTTCTTCTTCATATTCTTTAATTTCTTCTTCTATCTGTTTTTCTACCTTCACTTTTGTTCCTGAATTAGTCATTTTACATAGTAATTTTTTAGCTCCAATTGATCTATCATAATTTTGTTTTAATATTTTTATTTTTTCCTCATATTTTACTTTTGTATTATCTTTTTTATCCTTATAAACTTCTTCAACATATATATCTTTATCTTCAACTTTACGACTTTTTCTCTCAAATTTTCCTTCTGTTCCTAATAAAGAAATATAATTTAAAGCATTTTCATTTATTCCAAGTACTTTATAAGAATCTTTTTCCATTTTTATTTCCTCCATTTTTTTATTACTCATATTTTATCATAGTTTTATAAATAAATCAAAATTTATATAAAAAACAGACTACAAATTAGTAACATACTAATCTCTAGTCTATTTTTATAAATAAAAAAAATCTAGCAACAACCTATCTTCCCAACAGGGTAACCCGTAAGTATTTTCGGCACACTTAGGCTTGACTTCTGTGTTCGGAATGGGAACAGGTATTACCCTAAATGTTATCATCACTAGAAAATTAATTTCTTATTTCTCATACTTTTATATTATATTATACTTTATATAATATTGCAAGTGTTTTTTTATATTTTTTCCTTTTTATTTGTAGGTTAGTCAATGATGTGTCACAAAATATTTAAAATATTATAGTTTAATACCAATATTGTTTGTAATGCTTT
>CANRCM010000030.1 GCA_947629085.1 uncultured Clostridia bacterium | reverse complement strand
AACATTTTATCATATTTTTGGTATTTCCTATATTTATTTTTATTTTTTAGTGTGTCATATCTATTTTAAACCTATAAAAACAAAAATCCATTAAAAAACCAAGTAAAAATCAGAAAATTATTGTAAAATACTTTAAGTTATGATATATTGAATAAAAAGGGAGGTATACTTATGATAGCAATTGGTAGTGATCATGGAGGATATAGATTAAAAGAAGAGATAAAAAAATATTTAGAAGAAAAAGAAATAAAATACAAAGATTTTGGAACAATGAGTGAAGAAAGTGTAGATTATCCTAATATAGCAAAAAAAGTTGCAAAAGAAATACAATCTAAAAAATGTGAAAAAGGAATATTAATATGTCGTACATCAAATGGAATGGTAATATGTGCAAACAAATTTAAAGGTATAAGATGTACTCCTTGTCATAATGAGTATACAGCAAAATATGCAAGATTACATAATGATAGTAATATTTTAGCTTTAGGAGCAGATGATATTACAACAAATGAAGCTATATGTATATTAAGAATGTGGCTTGCAACAGAATTTGAAGGCGGAAGACATAAAGAAAGATTAGAATTAATAGAAGAAATAGAAAATGAGAACATGAAATAATAGGAGGCGTCAGATTATATGTGGGGAGATATAGCAATTGCATTCTTATTAGCATTTATAGTTTCATTTATGGCAACTCCATATACAATTAAATTTGCGCATAAAGTAGGGGCAGTAGATATACCAAAAGATGAAAGAAGAATGCATAAAAAAGCAATACCAAAATTTGGAGGACCTGCAGTTATATTAGGATTTTTAGTTTCTGTAATTTATTTATTAGTTGTAATGAGTATGGAAAATACAATTAATTTATTTGGCACAGAAAAATATGGAATTAAGCTATTAGGAATGTTTTTAGGAATAGTAGTACTTAGTATAACTTGTATAGTAGACGATTTAAAAACAATAAGACCAATTGTAAAATTAGTTGGACAAATACTAGGAGCTTTAATTGCAGTATTATTTGGGATAAGACTAGGTGAATATAATCTATCATTTATAAATAATCCTGTAATAGAAGAAATTATTTCATGTGTTATAACAATTGGTTGGATTGTTGGAGTAACGAACGCAATTAATTTAATAGATGGATTAGATGGCCTATCTTCAGGTATTTCTATAATATCTGCATTATCATTATTAGTTATATTTGTATTAAATGGTTCTCCAGTAGTATCAATAGTATTAATAACAGCGTTAGCGGGTGCATTAGTAGGATTTTTACCATTTAATTTCACACCAGCAAAAACTTTTATTGGAGATACAGGATCAAATTTTTTAGGATTTTCTCTTTCTATAATATCAATATTAGGTGTTGCTAAAACATATACAATAGCAGTAATAGTATTACCATTAATAGTATTAGGATTACCGATATTTGATACTATATGGGCAATTATAAGAAGATTAATAAAAGGAAAATCAATAAAAGCAATTTTTAAAGCAGATAAAGGGCATTTACATCATAGAATTGTAAGAAGAGGATTTGGTCAAAAACAGGCTGTACTTATTTTGTATGGACTTAGTGCAACATTTGGAATATTTGCTGTAATTTTATTAGATAGTGGAATTTGGAAGGCATTATCATTTTTATTAATGGTAATAGTTGCAATTGGATTAGGATACAAAAATTTTAAAGAAGAAAAAGAAGTAGATCAAAAATATGAATGTATAGAATGTAAATATATTTATAATCCTAAGTATGGTAATGAAAAAGCAGGAATAAAGCCAGGAACGGATTTTGAAGATTTACCAGATGATTGGGTATGCCCAGTTTGTGGAGAGGGAAAAGAGATGTTTGAAATTTACAAATAAAATATTTTATTATAGGAGGTGCAATAATATGTACGTATGTTTAGCATGTGGATATGTATATGATCCAGAAAAAGGAGACCCAGATAGCGGAATAGCTCCAGGAACAGCATTTGAAGATATTCCCGATGATTGGGTGTGTCCTATATGTGGAGTAGGGAAAGATATGTTCAAAAAACAAGATTAGTAATTAAAACTTGGCATGTCCAAGTTTTTTATATAGAGAGGAAGTAATATATATGTCAGATAGTATGATAAGACTTTTAGCATATGATGGAAAAATATCAATAGTATGTGCAAAGACAACAGAATTAGTTGAAAAAGCAAGAAGGACACATGATTTAAGTCCATTAGCAACAGCCACTTTTGGAAGATTACTTACAATAACATCAATTATGGCCCAAGAAATGAAGAAGTCTTCGGATAAAATAACTATACAGTTAAAAGGAAATGGAAAAATAGGAACAATGATAGCTACTGCAAATAATTTTCCAAAAGTTAAAGGGTTAGTTTCGAACCCACATGTAGATTTACCACTTAATGAATTCGGTAAATTAGATGTAGGAGGTGCTGTAGGACAAGAAGGATATATAAATGTAATAAAAGATATTGGATTAAAAGATCCTTATATTGGTATATCACCATTAACATCAGGAGAAATTGCAGATGATTTTACAAATTACTTTATAAATTCAGAACAAAGGCAGTCAGCTGTTGCATTAGGGGTGTTAGTAGATAAGAATGGAGTTAGATCAGCAGGAGGATATTTAATTAATCCAATGCCAGATGCAACAGAACAAGAAATTTCTAAAGTCGAGCAATCTATATTTAAGGCAGGAGCTATTTCTAAAATGTTAGACGAGAATTTAAGTTTATTAGATATAGCAAAGAAAGTTACTGGAGATGAAAAAATAAAAGTTCTAGAAGATAATATAATACCAATTTATGAATGTGATTGTTCTAAAGAACATATGACAGAAGGTATAGCAAGTATTGGAAAAGAAGAATTAGAAGATATTATTCAAACTGATGGAAAAGCAGAGATAATATGCCAGTTTTGTAATAAAAAGTATAAATTTTCTAAGGAGGAATTAGAGAATATAAAAGACAATTTAATAGAAGATAAAAAATAAACTTGTAATTTATTGTAAAATGATGTATATTAATAAAGTCAAAAATAAAAAGATAGGAGTAATAATTATGGAAGAAACAATTTTAATTTTTGGACATAAAAATCCAGATACAGATACAATATGTTCAAGTATTGTAAAAGAAAGATTAAACAAAAAGAACGGATATGATAATTCTAAAGCTGTAAGATTAGGTAATATTAATAAAGAAACAAAATACGTATTAAATTATTTAGGAATTGAAGCTCCTGAGCTAATAGAAAAAATAGAAGAAGGACAGAAGGTTATTATGGTAGATCATAATGATTTTGGTCAAAGCGTTGATGGGATAGAGAATGCTAAAATAATTGGAGTAATAGATCATCACTGTATTGGTAATTTTAAAACGTCAGATCCATTGTATTATACAGCAAGACCATATGGATGTACTGCAACAATTCTATTTAAAGATTTCAAAGAAAAAGAGATAGAAATAAGTAAAGAAGAAGCATTATTAATGGCAAGTGCAATAATATCTGATACATTATTATTAAAATCTCCAACAACAACTAAACATGATGTAAAAGCATTGGAGGAATTAGAAAAAATAGCTGGAATAAATACTAAAGAATATGGTTTAGAAATGTTAAAAGCAGGAACAGATTTAGATGATTTTACAGAAGAAGAATTAATAAACATTGATGCTAAAAAATTCGAAAAGAATGGAAATGAATTTAAAATAGCACAGGTTAATACTGTAGATATATCAGATGTACTAAAAAGACAAGAAAAAATAGAAAAAGTAATGACAGATGAAATAAATAAAAATGGTTTAAACTTATTTGTTTTTGCAATTACAGATATATTAAACAGTAATTCAGAAATAATAGCTTTAGGAAGTAAAACTAATGTAGTAGAAAAAGCATTTGTAAAGAAACTAGAAAATAATAGGATGTTTTTGGAAGGCGTAGTATCAAGAAAAAAACAATTATTACCTAATATTGATAAGAATATGTAAATTTTTAAAAGATAACTATTTAGAAATAAGTAGTTATTTTTTTTTATTTAAATCATAAAATTAAATAAAAAAGTGAAGTTAATTGGAGGAAACTGTGAAAAAATATATAAGTAAAAAGTTAATTTTAAAATTAGTAGCTATAATTATTTTATTTATAATTGTTATATTTTTAAGTGTATTAAACAGTAAAAAAGCAGTAAGCATTGAAAGTAGTGTAAATGTATCAAATAATAAAAAAATAGAATGGGGGATAAAAAAAGCAGATAATCATGAACAACCAGATTTAGGAAGTAGTAATAGAAAAATTTTAGAAGAAAATAATGGCATAGCTATTGGTAATAGTGAAAAAAAATATCTTTATTTAACTTTTGATGAAGGTTATGAGGCAGGATATACTGAAAAAATTCTAGAGATATTAAAGCAAAATGAGGTTTCTGCTACATTTTTTATAACAGCACACTATGTAAATACACAAGAAGATTTAGTAAAAAAAATGATAGACCAAGGTCATATTGTAGGGAATCATACAGTAAATCATAAAAGCATGCCAGATTTATCAGAAGAAGAAATAAATAAAGAAGTAATGAAATTACATCAAGTTATAAATCAAAAATATAATTATGAAATGAAATATATTAGACCTCCGAAAGGAGAATTTAGTGAAAAAACATTACAAGTCACAAATAGATTAGGATATAAAACAGTAATGTGGTCATTTGCATATGAAGATTGGAATGAAAATAAACAACCCGGAGAAGAAAAAGCGAAAAATAAAATAATAAGTAATTTACACAATGGAGCAATTATACTTTTACATGGAAATTCAAAAACAAATACAAATATTTTAGATAGTGTAATAAAAGAAGCAAAAGATATGGGATATGAGTTTAAATCTTTAGATGAATTTGAAAAATAAGAGGAAGTGTATTAAATGAAAAAGAAGAATCAAAATAGAATAGATAAACTTTTAGAGTTACCACAAGAAGTATATTCTAATGTTCCCAAAATTGTAATTACAGGGTTTGATGAAATGATAATAGAAAATTTCAAAGGAATATTAGAATATGAAGAGTTCTTTGTTCAAATCAATACACATATAGGAATAATAAACATAAATGGATATAATCTTACACTAGAAAATATGACAGATGATGATATAAAAGTAAAAGGGAAAATAGAAAGTATAGAGATAGAAAGAACAATAGATGAAAATTAAAGGAGTTAAAGCATGTTTATAAAAATAATATTTAGCTATTTAATAGGATATATAAGAATAAAAGTTGAAGGATATTACATCGAAAGATTTATAAATATTTGTAAGAGTAATAAAATTACTATTTGGAATTTAAAGAGAAATAAAGATATTTGTTTATATTTAAATGTAAGAATTAATGAGTTTAAAGAATTAAGAAATGTGGCTAGAAAAACAAAATGCAAAATAAATATACAAAACAAAAAAGGAATTCCATTCTTATTACATAGATATAAAAAAAGAAAAATATTTATAATTCTTTTATTCATAATGGTATTTTTTATATGGTTATCCTCAAATTTTGTATGGAATGTGGATATTAGAGAAGAAAATGGATTAGAAATAGAAAACTTAGCTCAAGATTTAGAGAATGCTGGACTAAAAACAGGTAATTTAAAGTTTAAAATTAATACAAAAGAAATTATAAATAAAATAAGATTACAAAGAAATGATGTAGCTTGGATGGGAATAGAATTAAAGGGAACAAATGCAATAGTAAAGACAGTAAAAGCAAATGAAAAACCAGAAATAATAGACGAAAGTGAATATTGTAGTATAATATCAGATAAAGCTGGAATTATAACAAAAATAAATGCACAAACAGGAACTGCAAATGTAAAAGTGGGAGATACTGTAAAAGAGGGAGATGCATTAATAAATGGTTGGATGGAAGGACAATTTACAGGCATTAGATATGTACATGCAAAAGGAGAAATAGAAGCAAAAGTATGGCATACAAAGCATAAAAAATTCCTATATAGTACTACGGAAAAGGAAGAAACAGGGAATGTTGAAAATAAATATGAAATAAAATTTAATAATTTTAAAATAAATTTGTATAAAAAGCTTTCAAAATTTGAAATTTATGATACAATAGAGACAGAAAATAAAATAAAAATATTTTCAGATTTTTATTTGCCAATTTCAATTGTGAAAAAAACAAATAAAGAGTTGAATGAAAAGCAAAAAAATCACACATTAGAGGAACTAAAAAATATAGGGATATTAGAATTACAAGAAGAATTAGACAAAGAAATTGAAAATAAAAATAGTATTGTAAACAGAAATATTAACACACATGAACGGAGAAGATGGAGTTGATATTTATGTTACATATGAAGTGCTAGAAAACATAGGGACAAATGAAAAAATAGTATTTTGAAGGGATGATGCAAATGGAAGAAAAAAGTCTTAGAATAACTGGAGCAGATAAAAATTTTTTTAATAAAATAACCACTACATTAACAAGAATATTGATGCCAACAAAAATTGGAATTAATGGAATTTTAATATCAATTAAAAGAAATAATCTGATAAAATCATATGAAAATTATAAATCAGATAATGAAAATTATAATAAAGATGAATTAGAAAAGAAATATGATACAGTATATGAAGCATATTTAGACTCACTAGATAAATATGTTATGGATTCTATTTATAAAAAAGTAAAAAACAATACAGCATCAGAGTTTGAAAAAAATGCTATGTCGCAATATTACGAAGTAACAAGTCTAAAGGAAAACGAATACATAGAATATAAATATAGAAAACAAAAATATTTAATAGAATTAGATTATAAAGGTGTAAAGATTTCTGGAAAAGAAAGATTGATAGAAAGGTATCAAGAATTTTATATATCTAAAATGGATTCTTTGTATAAATCAATACTAAAAAATTATTCTATAAAAGTAGCAGATAATACAGATGTTTATGATTCGACTAAAGAATGGATTTATATAAAAATATTTAATACTTTACAAGACTATATCGAAAATATTTTATCCCTTAAAATACAAATTAATTATGATCAAAATTTGAAAGATATAGTTTCAGAATATGAAAGATATGAATCATATACAGTAGGAAAATTAGATGTAAAAGATAATATAGAAAAAAATATGGTATTACTAGGAATAAGCAGGAAATTATTTACACATAGTTTACCACTAATAGTAGCAGAGCAATGCTATGAAAAATTATTAAAAGATGCAAGAAGTTTAGTTCAAGATACTAAAATTACAACAAAACGAGAAAAAGCATATTCAATGTTAATAAATTTAATTGAAGATTATAATATTAAATTATTATCTACAAAAGTTTATTGGGACTCGCCAAAAGTAAGAGATGAATATAAGAAATTCTGGAATAAATATAAAGAAATTTCAAAATTAAAAGAAAATGATTTTATTGAATATATTAAGCAAAAAGAAATATTGTTTATAAAGAATGATATAAAAAATTTATATAAAGACAAAACAGATTATTCTAAATTATTAAGATACTATAAGAGAAAATTAGTAGACTATGGTGCTATTAAAGTGATTAAAAACAAATGTAAATCACAAGGGAAATATATAAAAATTAAGGAAGTAGCATAAATGTATGAAATTATTTATAATGATATAGAACCAAAAGAAGAAGACGAAAATACTATAAAAGAGGTATTAAAAAAATGTTTTAAAGAAGAAAAAATAGAAGATTCAAAGTTAATAATAACAATAACATTGACTAATGAAAAAAATATAAGAAAAATAAATAAGCAATATAGAAATATGGATAAGTCAACTGATGTTCTTTCATTTCCAATGTTTGAAAAGGACGAGCTATCAAGGAAGATAAAAAATAATTTGTTTGAACATGAAGATATTTTAGGAGATATTATTATCTCAATACCAAAAGTTAAAGAGCAAGCCAAGGAATATGGACATAGTTTTAAAAGAGAATTAAGTTATATGATAGTGCATGGTTTTTATCATCTTATGGGCTATGACCATATAAATGAAGAAGACAAAAAAGAAATGAGACCAAAAGAGAAAAAAATTCTTAAAGACTTAAATATTTTAAGAAAGTAGGAGGATACTATGGAAAGTGGAAAAGCGAAAGTTTTAGTTATTTTATTAGTTATAATTATAATTGGAGCAGGAGGAATACTTGGATATAAAATAATAAAGGATAGAGAAAATACAGAATCTGCTACAGATGTACAAATGGCAGATTCATCAAGCAAAAAAACAGTTCAAATTTTTAAAGGAAATGATAGACCAATTGCTGTTATGATAGATAATCATAGTGATGCTTGGCCACAAGCAGGTCTTCAAGATGCATATATGGTATATGAAATTATTGTTGAAGGTGGAGAAACACGCTTAATGGCCTTATTTAAAGGGGCAAATGTAGAAAAAATTGGACCGGTAAGAAGTGCAAGACATTATTTTATTGATTATGCAATGGAAAATGATGCAATATATACGCACTTTGGACAAAGTCCTCAAGCACAAAGCGATTTAAAAAAATTTAATATAAATGATATAAATGGTATAGCAGAAGATGGAACAACATTTTGGAGAGTTAAAGACAAAGCTTCACCACATAATGCTGTAACTAGCACAGAAAAATTGTTAGCATCTGCTAAAAATAAAAAATACAATACAACATCAACTGATAAGAGTGTACTAAATTATACAACAGATGAAGTTAATTTAGAAGAGGGTCAAGAAGCAATTTCTGTGACGATTCCACATTCAGATAGACAAATTGTAAAGTATGTATACGATGAAACAAATAAAACATATAAAAGATATGCTAGAAATAAACAACAGGTAGATTGGACAACAGGAAATGCCATCACAACTAAAAACATCATAATAACATTTTGTGATAATTATACATTATCAGATAGTGAAAATAAGGGAAGGCAAGGATTAAAAAATATTGGTACTTTTGATGGGTATTATATAACAAATGGAAAAGCAATAAAAATTAAATGTATAAAAAATGCGAGAAATGAAAAAACAATATATCAAGATTTAAATGGTAATGTAATTAATGTAAATGATGGAAATACATTTGTAAATATTTGTCCAATAAACAGTAAAGTGGTATTAGAAGGATTAGAAGAGACAAATTCATAGTTTTAAGTAAAAATTTTAAATAAGAAAGGATGTATAATATAAAATGAATGTATATGATACTGCAAATAGATTAGCATCAGAAATAAGACAATCTGAGGAATATAATAATTATAAAAACGCAAAACAAGCATTAAATTTAAATACAGGGTTAAAAGAAAAAATGCAAGAATTTGAAAAAGCAAGATATGAAGTACAATTAGAAATGATGCAAACAGGAAAAAACAATGAAGAAAAATATAAAAAAATGCAAGAACTATATGCAGAATTAGTAAAAGACGAGGAAGCAAAGAAATTTTTTGAGGCAGAAACAAAGTTTAATGTAGTAATTGCAGATGTAAATAAAATAATTGGTGAAGCAGTAAGGGATGTAATATAATATAAAAATTAGGATGGTATTAATATATAACTTTTTAATATAAAAATATTAAGAAGGAAAATAAAAATGGAATTAATAATTATAGCAATAATTGCAATTATTTTAATTATAGTTTTAGGATACTTGTTTGAATATAATATGAAAAAAATAAAACATTTAGCAGATGAGTATAAAGATCTAGATGAAATTTCAAAAAAATATCCTAGTAACATAGAAATATGTAAAAAATATTTAAAAAAATTAAATAATCAAACAGTTAAGATAGAAGAAGATAAGGATTCAAAATCAAGTTTGTATATAGCAATCTCTAATAAAATAATTATAGCAAATATATCTAAATCTTACACAAGGATACAGACAATTGCTCATGAATGCTTACATTCAGTCCAGGATAGAAAAATATTAATATTTAATTTTATATTTTCTAATATATATTTATTATATTTTGCTATTATTTGTATACTTGCAATAACTAAAATGTTGCCAAATGAATTAATGTTTTTGAATATATACTTATTATTAAGTTTAACTTATTATGCAGTAAGAATATATTTAGAAAATGATGCAATGATAAAAGCAAGGTATTTAGCAAAAGAATATATGGAAGAAGAAAAAATATCATCATTTAATGAAATTCAAAGAATAGTAAAAAGTTTTGATACAATAAATGCTATAGGAATTAAATGTACAAACTATAAATTTTTCTTAAATATAATTATAAAATTATTAATCTTTATAATTATATGTATTATAGTGTAAAAGAATATAAGGTCGAAAAATATTAATATATTTAGCTCGGCCTTATATTTTTATTAATCATTATTTTTTAATAGTAAATTTAAAATTTCAGGATAAATTTTTTTTGCATTTTTGTTCCAATTATCAACAATTTTTTTTGCTCTATTTCTAGATCCAGCAAAAGTTTTTACTTCAAAAATAGTTTCGTTATTTTCTATGATTTTACATTTTATAATATAATTAGATTCATCCTTAGGAACAAATTCAGCAGTGACTGAAGAAGCTTCTTCTATTAAAGAAAAGTCTTGTTGAAAAATATGATCGGCTTTTAATTTCATTAAGCCTGGTAGCACATTTTTTGTGAGATTATATGCATTTTTACCTTCAGATGTAATTTTAATAACTTGTTCTTCTTCCTTTGTGTATGAACCTACTAACTTTGAATCAATTAAATCTATTAAAAGTTGTTTAAAATAAAAATAGTTAATATCATTTATATCAGTAATTATTTTAAATAAATCATCTTGTTTAATATCGTTATTAATTAAATTTAATATATACAATATTAGAACTTTATTTTCAGCCAAAGTAGTAGTATCTGAATTTGATTCCATAAATAGCACTCCTTACTTTGTTATATTTTTTAAAATTATATCATAATATACAAAAAAAGTAAAACAAATATAAAAATATTATTAATAAGGAAAAATATAAAATACTATAAAACATGTAAATTTATAGAAAATTAAACAAATTTTACATAAAATATTGACATTTTTGAATTTGCGTTTTATAATAATAAAAGTTAGTTATGTAAATTTAAAAGAAAATTAATTTTGGGAGGTATAAAATGAAAAAAATAAAAATTTATTTAACAGCAGTAATTACTATGATAATGTTAACAATAACATCACAGGTATATGCATATGGCAGTCAAGTAGATACTAGTAATGCTATTACGATGCCAGGAAGTTTATCTGATGGAAAGGGAACAGTTTCTAGTTCAATATCAGGATCAATGAATTATCAATTTGTTGAAATATCAGCAGATAAATACACAAAGATAAAAAAATATGAAACTATATGTAATTTAATAAGTGCTTATATTAATCAAAGTAGCGATTATGATTCATTAATATCAAATTATGAAAGCACATATAATCAAACAGCAAATGGTATAATGAGTGAGTATGGAATTCAATTTAATGAAGAAGGATACAACGTTATAAAAGGATTATGGATTACAGAATTAACAACTTATAATGAATCAGCTTGGATAAAAGCAAGTGAAAATATGATTAGTTTAGATATATCTACTTTTACAGGAACAAAATATTATATAGCATGGGTAAAATTAGGAGATACTTACGATGCTGAAGCATATAAAGTAACAGGAACAAAAACAAATAAAGAAGACGATAAAAATACAGATACAAATTCAGGAACTAATACAGATAATACAACAAAAACACCAAATGATAATAGTAAAGCAAATTCAACAGCGAATAATACAAAATTACCAACAGTATTACCAAAAACAGGTTTAAGTAACTATATTTTATTAGGTGTAATACTAGTATTTATAACAACGGGAACAGTTACATATATAAAATATAAATCAATAAAATAAAGAAAGATACCACATTATTGTACTGAACCCAAAAAGTTGGACAGTATGAATTAGGCTACTAATTTGGAATGTTCTCTGTATTGAACAGGGGACA
>CANRCM010000029.1 GCA_947629085.1 uncultured Clostridia bacterium | reverse complement strand
ATTGCTACTCTTATTATATCTGCTTCACTTGCTTCAGAAAAATCTAAATTATATGGATTTTCATTTTTCTTTGTCGTTTTCGAACTTGTCCTTGTTTGTTTTCCTATACCTCTTGACTGAACTAAATCTCTTGATAAATATTTATCCATAAATGTTTTTATGTCTGTTCTATTAAAATTTCTTGTATGGTAATTTCTAGTATTATTAAACTGTACTCCAGAGAAAATTAATCTATCTGTCAGCATAATTTTTTCTCTTTCATCAACTAGCCACTTAACTGGCAATACTTCAACCCAAACATTATCACCATCTATGTATTCTTCTCCATTTGACAGTGTGCAATAATTATTAATAAGACATATTAGGTTAGCTTCAACTCTTACATATCTTTTTCCTTTGTATTCATACTCTTCGTGTTGTTTTACTAAAAATTTTTCATCATAAGCATTATATTTTCTTGAATCAGTTGTATAACTATTTTTTGTTTTTAAAATATTTCCACTTTTATATGCTCTTTCCAATATTTCTTGCATATCTCTTGATACTGCTTTTTGTGGATAATACCCATATTCTACTTCAAGGACTCCATCCCTTGCTCTTTTCCCACTCTCTCCGTTCGTGGGGATGTTAGAGATTGATGAGAACGGTAAAGCTGGGCGAGCCCCACCATTGCGGTTAAAAACATGGCGCCAATCGCCAGTAAAAGTTCTGTCAACCACGCACGCGTTGTCTTCTACACATGATTTTATCCAATAATAACCTATTCTTCCTTCTAAAGAATCATCATTACCAATATGATCATAATGAGAAAGATACCCACCTAAAAGAATAGAAAAATCCGTTATTGCTGCTTTTGTTCCTCGTTTTTTTAATATATCTAATTTATCATTTCCAAAACATTGTTCTTGTGTTAAAAAAGTAAAATTACTCATAATTATTACTCCTTTGTCTTATAAATATATTTTTTCTTTTATTATTGTACCATAACAACTTTTTTTTTACAATTTTTTTGCGAGATTTTTTAACTCTCTTGAATATTTTTCCAATTACATGTATATACTATAAATAAAACATATATTACAAAAATTTTGTTCAATTTTGTATAATATTGATATTAGGAGGTATTAATATGGATTTAAAAAGAATTAATTCCATTTTAAATAATAAAGAAAAATGTGATGTTTTTTATAATGATAGAACTGTTTGGATTCAAGGTGTTAATAATAATGTTGCTAAAATAGGTTTTGTAGATAATTTTGAAGAAATGGAAGTTGACATTAAAGATTTATATGAATAATTTGTTCTCATAATTTCTATTTAATATCATAATATTTTAAAAGACATTGGAGGCATTATTATGATATTAAAAAATAATTTTTATGTGATTAAGTTAAAAAGGAACTTAAGTTCATTTATTTTATTAGCTTTTACTTTTGGTTTATTAATTTTCTCTAAAACTAATTTATCTGCTGTAAAGAATGGTTTAGCATTATGGGCAAATTCAGTAATTCCCTCTCTTTTTCCTTTTTTTGTAGCTACTGAATTATTAATGCATACAAATATAATTTATCAATTAGGTTTTATACTAAATAAATATATGAAACCAATTTTTAATATTAGAGGTGAAGGGTCTTTTGCCTTTATTATGGGAATTGTAAGTGGCTATCCAGTAGGTGCAAAAATAGCTTCTAATTTTAGACAAAATAATATATGTTCTAAAGAAGAATGTGAAAGATTACTTAGTTTTACAAATAACTCCGGTCCTCTTTTTATTATTGGTACTGTAGGAATTTTAATGTTTAAAAATACTACTATTGGTATTTTACTTTTTATTACCCATTTATTAGCCTCTATATCTGTTGGCATATTTTTTAGATTTTGGAAAAATAATAAAACCTCTAAGAATTTTTTTAAAAATTCTTATTCAAAAACTCAAGATAATAATAAAAATATATCATTAGCTAATTTAGGAGAAATACTAGCAGAAAGTATTACAAGTGCCACTTCTACTATTTTATTAATAGGTGGTTTTATAGTTGTTTTTTCAAGTATAATTTCAATTTTAAAAGCAAGCGGTGTTTTAAATATTTGTGCTTCATTTTTTTATCCTATTTTTGATATGTTAAATATTAATACATCTTTTTGCTTACCACTGATTAGTGGATTTCTAGAGATTACTAATGGAATTAGCTCTATTTCTAATATTCCTTGTAAAAAACTTTCTATTAATATAATTCTAGCATCCTTTTTACTTGGTTTTGGTGGAATTTCTGTAATGCTACAGGTACTTAGTATTATCTCAAAAACTGATTTATCAATTAAACCTTATATATTAGGAAAATTATTACATGGAATATTAGCTGCATTTTATACATATATTTTTATTAATATATTTTCTTTTTTTAATTTTGATTTATAGGAGTTGATTTTTATGGAAAAAGATTTTAACAATAATTACATACCATCTTTTAATGATTATGGAATACCACCTCAAGGAATGGGAGTAGATATGAATGAATTATATAAGGATCCCATGTTTAATCCTATAATGCAATATGAACAAGCATACTATTATTATCGATCTTTATGTATGCAAATGGACTATAAAATAAAATGTAAAGAATATGAAAAAATTTGTGCTACTTCTAGTTCAAATATTGATAAAAGAGATAGAAAAATAGAATGAAAAGAGTATTAATTTAATACTCTTTTCATGATTTAAGCCTTTTTAATTTTATTCCAAGTTCCTTACAAACCTGTGATGTTGCAACACGTATATGTTTTTGTGTAGCCTCATAGCCCTTGTCACGAATACATTTCACAACATCTGCACTAGTAATATTCTGCAAATTTTTATCTTTACTATTCGATGTCAAATATATCCGTACTTCTTCTTTTAATGAATTTCGTTTAAATTTATTCTGTTTAAGTATTGCTCCTTTTTCTTTAAGAATTTTATACAATGTAACTCTTATACTATTTTCTGTAATTTTTATGTTGGTTCTTTGTTGAATAAAATTCTGAACTTATAAATTGGTTACCACATTGTTATGTTTGTTTACATAAGTCCGAATTTCGTCCTTTAAAGTCATTATTAAATCCTCCTTTAATATAAAGATATTGATATTAATCCATATCTCTTCTACAAATTTTCATAACAATATTATCATATTTTCTAATTATGTCAAACTAAAATATAGAAGTACAATTATTCCTAAAATAATTCTATAATATCCGAATATTTTAAAATTATGTTTTTTTATATAATTCATTAAAAATTTAATTACTATAATAGATACTAGAAAAGATACTATCATTCCAACTAATAAAACTTCTATTTCTAACTGTGTAAATGTTAATCCAAATTTTAATAATTTTAATAAACTTGCTCCAAACATTGTAGGTATTGCTAAGTAAAATGTAAACTCTGCAGCATTTGGCCTTGACAATCCAATCAATAATGCTCCGATTATTGTTGCCCCTGAACGAGATGTTCCTGGAAATATTGCAGCTAATAATTGAAAGATTCCAATTATTAGTGCATCTTTATATGTAATTTGAGATGCATTTTCTTTTTGACTCTTTTTGTCTTTATTCCAATTTTCTATTACAATAAATGCTATACCAAAAACGATTAAAGCAATTGCTATACAAACAGGATTATAAAACAATTTTTCAAAAACTTCATCAAATATTAAACCTATTATGGCTGCTGGTATACATGCGACTAATATCTTTCCCCATAAATTTATTACAGATTTATTAATATAAGATAATATTCCTGTATTTTTTATTGCTTTTTCTTTCTTATTTGTAAACGGCCATATCTTTTTTATATATAATAAAACAACTGCAAGTATAGCTCCTAACTGTATTACTACTTCAAACATATTCCAAAATTCTTGTGATACTTCATTAAACTTTATGAACTGTTCTGCAAGTATTAAATGTCCCGTACTGCTTATTGGTAGCCATTCTGTTATTCCTTCGATAATTCCAAATATAACAGATTTTACAATTTCTATAATCATATTATTTTTCCTTTCCCTAATTATCTATTTTTCTAGATTTTCATAGATTGCTTCTTTTATAAATCTTGCTGTTGTTAGCGGTGCTACTTTTCCCGGTAAAGCTAGTGCATTTATTACTTTTATATTTTTGCTATTTGCCGCTTCTTTATCTATTCCTCCAGGACTTGATGCTAAATCTATTAGTAAGCATTCTGGCCTTATATGTTCTAATCTTTCATTATTTAAAATTAATTTTGGAACCGTATTAAAAATAATGTCATATTTAGATAAATTTTTGCCCATTTCATTTATATTTATTAAATTATATCCATAAGCTTTTATCCAAGCAAAATCTTCTTTTTTCCTTGCAGCACAAGTAACTTTACAAGATAAACCTTGCAGTTTTTTAGATAATACTTTTCCAATTCTTCCAAATCCAAGTATTAAAGTATTACTTCCGTGAATAATACTATCCGTTTCTCTTATTGCAATTTCTATTGCACCTTCTGCTGTAGAAATGCAATTTAATATTGCTAATTTTTCATCTTGCATTATGTCTATTACTTTTATGTTTTTATTTTTTGCCTTATCATATATATCTTTAGGTATACTTCCCGCTATTAATATTTTATTTTTAATTTTCTGTATAACTTGATCTATTTTTATCTCTTTTTCTGCATATGGTGCATAAATATTAACTCCATCTTTAGAAAATGGAATTGGACCAATTACTACCTGAGCATTATCTAAATTTTTATCATTTATACTAGTACAAGATATAATATTTTTCTTATAATTTTCTAAATTTCCATATCTTATATCTGACTCTTTTGAATTTTCTAAGCCATAAATATATATCGTATTTTTTTCATATGCTAATATCTTTAATAACTTTACACTTCTTAAATCTCCACCAATTATAGCAAAATTTGTACTCATAAATATTCCTCCTTTTTGTCTATTATATTTTATTTTTGCATTTTTATGAGTACTTATATTTAATATTATATTTCTCTTTGGTCTTCTATACTTTCTTTATTTTTAATCTTATTTGATTTATTATCAAAATTTTTCTTTAAAAAGTTTATATCATTATAACTTAAATTTCTTGTTATTTCTGCCATTTCTTCTAAATGTTCTTTTGCTCTTTTTTCTTTTTCTTCTAATTTATATTCATTATCTTCATTAGAATATTCTAAATTAAATGGCATCGCTATTTTAGCCATTACTGGAATAAAAATAGAATCTTTCTTTATTTTTTCTACTATTTTTTTACTACCTATCTCAATTGCTAAATTAATATATTTAATAGCAGCATCTTTTTCACCTTTAATTAATTTTATTTTTGCTATTTCATAATATGCATATGCAGATAAAACATCATCTTCTATAACTTCCAAGAATTTCTTTTCTGCTTCTTCTAGATCTTTATATATTAATGCTATCTCTGCTAAAGAATATTTACTATTATATGCCAAACTATTTATTTCTGCAGACTTTTCATAATATATTTTTGCACTTTGAAAATCATTTAACATTGTATATGAAATTCCCAAATTATAATTTAATTCAAAGCTTATAGGATTAAATCTTAGGGCATCTTGATATACATTTACTGCTTCTTTATACATTTCTTTATCAATTAAAATATCCCCTAATAATATTGAAGCTTCATACATTTCTGGTTTTTTATTCAATAAATTAAATAACATTTCTGATGCCTCTTGTTTTTTATCTAATTGATTTAATAATTCTGCAACTTTATAATATGAATTATAATCTTGTTTGTTTATATCAATAGCTTGTACATATTCATCTATTGCTTTTCTCATTCCCCCTTCTTTCTCATATATCTGAGCTAGCAATACATGAGATTGATAATTATTTGGATTTTTATCTAATATTTTAAGTAATGATTCTTTTGCTTTTTTAGTATCTCCAAACATTATATATATATTAGCTTTTGTTATATTTATAAATTCAAATAATGAGATATTTCTTTTTTCAAAAGCAATGACTAAAATTGGTAATATGATTGCAAATACATATTTTATAATTTTTAACAATATATTTAATTTAATACCAAACAATACTTCTATTAAATTTAAAGCTATACCTAAAGCTTGTAATACTAAAATAATAATATAACTTGTATCATTATTTTTTATCATTTTAAAAAACATATATACAAATATTGAAAATGAAATAAATATAAATATTAATTGTTCGACTATCATTTCGTTTTCTCCTATCTTTATTTTTCTATATTATTTTATTTTATTTTTCTTCATTTGTCTAGTTTTACTCATATAACTTTTTATATATTTTATAGTTTTGCAATATTTTTCTTACATAATTATTTGTTTCTTTATATGGGACTTTTTCAATATCAGTTCCATCTTTACTTATGATTTGGTTTTGTATCCAATTATCAACATTGCCTGTTCCTGCATTATACGCAGCTAATGCTAATTCTATATTTTGATATTTTTCAATTAATATAGATAGATATTTTGTTCCTATATGGATATTGTTGTTTATTTTTAAAATTTCTTGTCTTGCATTATCTTTATCAATTTTTATATTATTCTTCTCTGCAACATCTTTTGCCGTATCCTCCATTATTTGCATTAATCCTAAAGCATTTTTATTCGAAACAGCGTTCTCATTAAAATTACTTTCAGCTTTTATAATTGCAAAAATTAAATTTTTTTCTATATTATATTCATTGGCATATACTGAAATTATTTCATTATATCTTTTAGGATAAAATATTTTTTGTATCTTAACTCTGAAAATTATCAAAAACACTATAATAAATAAAATTGTAACAAAAATTAAAATTTTTTTGTTTCTCAAGTTTTTCTCTCCCTTTATTTACATTCATACCAATTATTTGCTGATGAAATTTCAGCAATCAATGGAACATTTAATTGTATTGCAGATTCCATACACTGTTTTATTATGCTTTCAACTTTTTCTTTTTCGTAGGTGGGTGCTTCTATTAGCATTTCATCATGTACTTGTAATACAATTTTAGCTTTTAAATTTTCTTCTTTTAATTGCTTATAAACTTTTATCATCGCGATCTTCATTATGTCTGCTGCAGTACCCTGAATTGGAGTATTCATAGCAGCACGTGCACCAAATTGTCTTACCATATAATTATTTGATTTTAACTCTGGTATATATCTTCTTCTATGAAATAAAGTTTCCACATATCCTTGTTTTTTTGCAATTTCTGTTATATCTGTCATAAATTTTTTTATTCCTGCATATTGTTCTAGATATTCTTCAATATATTGTTTTGCTTTTTTCCTACTTATTCCTAATTGTTCTCCTAATCCAAAATCACTAATTCCATAAACAATTCCAAAGTTTACGGCTTTTGCATTACTTCTTTGTTCTTTTGTAACTTCATTAATCGGTGTTTTAAACACTTTTGATGCTGCTTGTTTGTGTATATCTTGGCCCTCCTTAAATGCTGTTACCATATGAGCATCTTCTGATATTGAAGCTAAAACTCTTAATTCTATTTGAGAATAATCTGCATCTATATAAATCTTTCCATCTTCAGGTTTAAATACTTTTCTTACTCTTTTTCCTAATTCAAATCTTGTTGGTATATTTTGAAGATTTGGTTCTGTTGAACTAATTCTCCCTGTTGCTGTTATGGTTTGATGAAAAAATGAATGTATTCTTTGTGTTTTGCTATTTATATAATTTTTTAATCCTTCTACATAGGTTGAATTTAGTTTCATCAACTGTCTATATTCTAGTATTTGTTCAATAATAGGATCTTCTTTTTTTAGTTTTTCTAGAACATCTACATCTGTTGAATATCCATTTTTTGTTTTCTTTATAATGGGTAATTTCATCTTTTCAAATAAAATTTCACTTAATTGTTTTGTAGAATTAATGTTAAATTCTTCACCTGCCATTTCATAAATAATCTTCGTTATACTTTTTAACTTTGAAGTTAGTTCTTCTCCAAATTTATTTAATTCTTCTTTATCTACATACATTCCATTTATTTGCATATCTGATAAAACTTCAATTGTAGGCATATCAATTTTTTTAAATAGTTCTAAACAATTTGTTTCTTTTAATTTTTTTAAAGTTATATCTTTTATTTTAGAAATAGAATATACATATAATAAGTACTTTTCTTGTCCTTTTTCGCTACTTATATTACTATTATTTATAGTTTCAAATAAATTAATTTGTTTAATGGATTCATTTTGTTGTTTAAATTCATCTAAATCTATTTCTAAAAATTTTGAAATCAAATCCTCAATGTTTAATTTGTTATCTGTAGGATTTAATATATAGCTTGCAATACTAATATCATAATCAATTCCTTTTAATTTAATATTTTCTTGATTAAGTAATATATATATCTTACTTAAATCTATACTTATCTTTTTTATTTTATCATCTTCAAAAATTTCTTTAAATATTGCTAAATTATTGTTTATAGTTATATAATTTGATTCATTTTTTTCTTTATTATATATACTAATTCCTGAAATTTTTTCTTTTATAATTTTATTTTCATTATCATCTTCAGTTGTACTAATATAAAATATCATTTCTTTTTGTTTTTTTATTAATTCTATTATTTCTTTTTCAGTTTTATTTGACTTTTTATATAATTCTTTTTTTTCTTTTTTTTCTAATTCTTCTCCTTCTCTTAGAGAAAATCTATCTATATATCTATTAAAGTTTAATTGTGTAAATATTTTTAATACTTCTTTTTTATTCCATTCTTCTACAACAAAATCATTTAAACTATCTTTAATTGGAACATTTACATTTATTGTCCCTAATTTTTTTGACATGAATGCTAAATTTTTATTTTCTATAATTTTTTCTCTTTGCTTTCCTCGTAAGTCATCTTCATTTTGTTCTAATTTTTTATATAGATTTTCTATTGAACCATATTGTTGTATTAATTTTAATGCTGTTTTTTCTCCTACTCCTGGAACTCCAGGAATATTATCAGAGGTATCTCCTTGTAATCCTTTTACATCTATTAACTGCTTAGGTTCTATTCCATATTTTTCTATTATCTTTTCTCTATTATATTCATCTGTTTCAGTTTTTCCTGCTTTAGTATGTGGTATTCTTATTGTTACTTTATCTGTAGCTAATTGGAAAGTATCCCTATCTCCTGATAAAATAATTACTTCTAATCCTTGTTTTTCTCCATAACAAGATAATGTACCGAAGTACATCATCTGCTTCATATCCTTCTATCTCTACAATATCAATTTTCATTGCTTCTAAAATTTCTTTTATAATTGGCATTTGTTCTGCAAGTTCATCAGGCATACCTTTTCTATTAGCTTTATATCCTTCATATAGTTTATGTCTTGCCGTCGGAGTTTTTAAATCAAATGCTACAACTAAATATTTAGGATCTATTTCTTCCATTATTTTAAATAATATTGATAAAAAGCCATATACTGCATTTGTATATTTTCCTTCTTTTGTAACCAACATCTTACTTCCCATTATTCCATAAAAAGCTCTATTCATTATGCTATTTCCATCTACTAATACCAATTTATCCAATATGCTTCCTCCTTAAATATCCTTTTTGTATTCTTTTATTTTTTTGATTTTGATTTGCTATAAAAATTATTAAAGTCCCTACAATTAATGTAAATATAAATGGTGTTCCATAATGCCAATTTTCTCCATACATGATTAATATGCTATTTGCAAATTGACTAAGTATTGACATTCCAATTATTGTTTTTATAACTATCGCTTTTTGCCAAATTATAAGTGGAAACAGCCACATAATATACCAGGGTTGAAAATTTGTAATTAATAAGAATAAAAATGCTATTATAAAATAATTAATATTTCTCATTTCAATTATTAATTTTATTTTCTTTTTGCTTAATAATATAATACAGCTAAAAAAGTATATTATTATAAAACTTCCTAATAAAATCTTTTTTGTATTCTCTATTATGTTTGGTATATTGTTAAAATAATCTACTAAAATAACATATATACCTTTAGCTATTTTTTCATTTTGAACCACTAATCCTTTAAATACTTCTATATCTTTTATATATAACAAATAACAACTTAATAAAATTACTACAAATATTAATCCGTATTCTATACATTTTAGAAATCTTTCTTTTGGTTCTTTTCCTCTAAAATGATATATTATAACAAATGGTAATAATAAAATTGTAAAATATTTTATTGCTGTCGCTAGTGCTATAAATAATATTGATAAAATTAAATTTTTCCTTTTTATTAAAAAGTAAAATCCCAATAACACAAAAAATATTACAAATATATCATTATGTACATGTGCAATTCCTTCAATTAGTATAAATGGATTTATTCCATATAGCAATGGAAATATTTTTTTATTACTTATTTTATATAGTAAATAACAATTTCCTAAATGAATTAATACATTAATTATTTTAAATATGGTTAGTCCAATATCTATATTTCCTAAAGACATAGTAGCAATTATTCTACAAATCAATGTCCATACAGGACCATAAACTACTGTTGTATCTGACCAAACATTATCATATCCTTGTATTAAAACTTTATCATAATCAAAATTATTACTTGAATTATCAATAAATTCTTTAATTGTTACATAATAAGGATTTTGATTATAAACTCCGTCTAATCTTCCTATACCTAAATAATAGAAAATATCAGAGGAAATAAAAGGTATAACAATTATGAATATAATAGAAACAATTGTTATAAAAATCATTATACTTTTAAAATCTTTAAATAATTTTTTTCTGTTTTTAATAATCAAAAAATATGTTATTGTAATTAAACCAAGTACTATTAAATAACATATTGTTTGTATTTTTATATCTATATTATTTAATAAAAATTGATAATATCTATCAAATTTAAATATTGTTCCTTTTTCTAAGTAATATTTTATAGATGGTATAGAAAACATTAAACACAATACTATAAATGTTATTTTTATACATATATTATTCTTTACCTTTTTTTGCATTATTTTATGTTCTTTTTCCATACAAACTCCTATCTCATTTATTCTTTTCTAACCATTTTTTCGCATATGAACAAGTTGCTTCAACTTTGCCGCCTTTCTTCTTTATTTCTTCTACTGCCATTTCTACCAGCTTGCCTGCAATTCCTTGTCCTCTTAATGTCTCATCAACAAATGTATGGTCTATATTAAATATTCCTTTTTTTATTTCATTAAAAGTTATTTCTGCAATCACTTTTTCATTATCATCTAGACTATAAATTTTTGAATATTCTTTTATAAATTCCATTTTATTTTCCTTCCTTTTTTAAAATATCTTTTATAACTTCTCCAGCTATAATTAAACCTGCTACTGAAGGTACAAAAGATATACTTGCTGGAACTTGCTTTTTCTTTATACATTTATTATAAGTAGTTTCTGATATTTCATTCTGTTTATTTGGTTCTTCTTTTGAATAAACTACTTTAAGATTTTTTATCCCTCTTTTTTTTAATTCTTTTCTCATTACTTTTGCTAAAGGACATATACTCGTTTTGTAAATATCAGTTACTTCAAATTTTGTTGGATCTAACTTATTACCTGTACCCATACTTGATATAATTGGGATATTAAGTGCATTTGCTCTAACTACTAATTCTATTTTTGCAGTTACAGTGTCTACTGCATCTATGATATAATCCACGCTTTCATCTAATATTTCTTTACTATCTGGCATAAAAAATTCTTTATAAATTTCTACTTTTGCATTTGGATTTATTTCTAATACTCTATCTTTTGCAACTTCTACTTTAGCCTTTCCTATAGTTTTTCTTGTTGCAATAATTTGTCTATTTAAATTTGTTAAGCATATTTTATCATTATCTACTAATATGAAGTTTCCTATTCCTGCTCTAACGCACCCTTCTAATACATAAGAGCCTACTCCTCCAATTCCAAATATTGCAATTTTAGACTTTTTTAACTTTTCTACTCCTTTTTTACCTATTAATAATTCTGTTCTTGAAAATTGATTCTGCAATTTTCCCCTCCCTTATTTATTTTATTTCTTTATCATATTTTCTATAGTTTGTTATTCAATACAAAATCTCTTTATTATTCATATATAGTTTTTATATGTTGATTAATTGCAGATGTTGTAACATTATATAAAATAGCTAACATCTTCTGTGTAAGCCATATGTTTTATCTTCATATCTAACTTCTATTGATTCAGGATTATTTCCAATTGCTGCTACATAAGTTAAATATTCTGCTGCACTAGAACAGTAATTTCATTATTTTTCCATTCTTTTAATATATATTCTTTATTTACTAATCCCTCTGATAACAAATATAATTTCATAACATCATCATCTTTTATAATATTTTGTGTGTCCATAAATTATTTACTACTTATATTTAAAATCTCTGAACTTATTGAGAAAAATGAGTCTATTTCTTATTGTGTCGTAAATACCCTTCCTCCTCTGAATAAGCAATTTATCGACACACACTATTTTTATATAAATCCTTGATTTTTCTAATAAAATTTAAACTTTTTATATATTAATAAATTGACTACTTTTTTAATTTTGATTATTTTTTATATCTTTTGATTCAATTAAAAGTTTATCAAAGTCAGAAATATACTTTTTGTCTTGCACAACTCTATATTTCTTATATTCATCTAATGCCAACTTGTCTGCTATTTCTCTTTTTATTTTACCATTATCTTTTAAAATATTGTACTCGTTTATTTTTAAAAATACTTCTAATTTTTCTTTCCATTCTTTCATTGAAATGATTTTACCTAGTTTTACTTGCCTTTCTGCATAATCAAGATACATTGAAACTAAATTATTTAATTCCTCTATTTCTTCTTTATCTAAATAATTTTTTGC